>NZ_JBVAPG010000024.1:0-70244 GCF_055413685.1 Bradyrhizobium sp. LeoA1Lang
AATCGTGCCACAATGGCCGGCGGTGGGCGTGCTCTTGGTCGATGCTTGCATCAGACTCTCCGATGGTTCGAGTGTGGAAACCCAAACCTACCGGAAAGGGCGCGCTCACCGCCCCATGGAATCTACGGGGCTCCTCAGGATGAGAGAGCGGCCGTTACGCCGCGACAATCTCCTGGCGCTGCTCGCCGAGGCTCTCGATGCCCAGCGTCACGACGTCGCCGACATTGAGGTATTGCGGCGGCTTCATGCCGGTGCCGACGCCGGGCGGGGTGCCGGTCGTGACGATGTCGCCGGGCAACAGCGTCATGAACTGCGAGACGTAGGAGATGCACTTCGCCATCGAGAAGATCATGGTCGAAGTCGAGCCGGTCTGGCGGCGCTGGCCGTTGACGTCGAGCCACATCGAGAGGCTCTGCACGTTCGGGATCTCGTCCTTGGTGACGAGCCAGGGGCCGAGCGGGCCGAAGGTGTCGTGCGACTTGCCCTTGGTCCACTGTCCCAGACGCTCGATCTGGAAATTGCGCTCGGAGACGTCGTTGCAGACGCAATAGCCGGCGACATGGTTCAACGCATCGGCCTCGGAGACATATTTGGCGCGGGTGCCGATGATGGCGGCGATCTCCACTTCCCAATCGAGCTTGGTCGAGCCGCGCGGCTTCTCCACGGCGTCGTTCGGGCCGGAGAGGGCGGTGTTGGCCTTCAGGAAGAAGATCGGCTCGGACGGAATGGGATTGCCGGTTTCCTTGGCATGGTCGGTGTAGTTCAGCCCGATGGCGACGAATTTCGAGATGCCGGTGACCGGCGCGCCGAAGCGCGGGTTGCCGGGAACAGCAGGCAGCTTGGACGGATCGAGCGCGGCCAGCTTGGCCAGGGATTCCGGCGAATAGGCCTCGCCGGTGAGGTCCTTCAGATGCGCCGCCAGGTCGCGCAACTGCCCGGATTTATCGATCAGGCCGGGCTTTTCCTCACCCTTCGCGCCGTAACGAACAAGCTTCATTTTTGATCACTCCCTACAGGGGTTTTTGGGCTTTACGGACTTAGGACGCTTCATGGAGCAGCGCGGGGCGAAATTCAACTGCCGAAAACGGGTAGGTAGGATGGGCAAAGGCGCACTTGCGCCGTGCCCACCATCAAACGCCTCGCTCGCAATGGTGGGCACGCTGCGCTTTGCCCACCCTACGCATTGTCCAGAGCGATGAACTTGAAGGCTTCCCCCTCGCGCTTGATGTGACCGGCGGTGAAATGGCCGCCGATCACCAGCGTCGGCGTGTCGGCAAAGCGGGAGAACAATTCGCGCCGCGTCACCGCCGATTGCTTGTGGTCCGAATCCGCCGTCGAGGACCAGTCCGGATGGGCCATCTGGCAGGGATGGTGGGCGACGTCGCCGGTGAGCAGCGCTTCCTCGCCGTCGGAGCGGATGTGGATGCTCATATGGCCCGGGCTGTGGCCGGGCGTCGGGATCAGCGTGATCTCCTCCGTCAGGCGGTGGTCGGAAGGCACGAGATCGGCCTTGTCGGCATCCGCGATCGGCTTCACGGAATCCGTGAATACCGCGATGTTGTCGGGCGATTTGCCGTGGTCGCGCCAATGCTCGAATTCGGCTCGGCCGAACACGTAGCGGGCGTTGGAGAAGGTCGGCACCCACTGGCCGTCGACGAGCTTCGTGTTCCAGCCGACATGGTCGACATGCAGGTGCGTGCACAGCACGGTGTCGATGCTATCGGGGGGAAAGCCCGCCGCGGTCAGCGTCTCCAGGAAGGGATGCTTGCGGTTGTTCCAGCTCGGCACGTTGCGGCCCTGCTTGTCATTGCCGAGCCCGGTGTCGACGATGATCCGCCGTGTCGGCGTCTCCACCAGCAGCGAATGGATCGACATTTTCAGCCGGCCTTCGTCGGTGGCAAAATGCGGTATGAGCCAGGGCAGCTTCTGGACTTCTTCGTTGGTCGCGAGCGGCAGGATGAAACGGGTGTGCCCGACCGTCTCCAATTCGACGACCTTCGTGATCTTGACCCTGCCTACTTTCCATTCCATCCCACCGCTTCCTTCTTTTGAGCATGATCTTTTCGGAAGATCGGTACCCGCTTTTCCCGATCACGCTCTCCCGATCAGGCTCTAACGAGCGCAATCAACGATAACGGTGCCGAGCTTGTCTCCCTTCTCGACCGCGAGGTGAGCCTGTGCCGTCTCCGACAGCGCAAACTGGCCGGCGATGTTGTGAAGGCGCGGTCCGGCCGCGAGCCATTTCGTGATGTCGGCTTGAGCTGCGGCGAGCAACGGCGGCGGCAGCGCGAACAGCACCAGCGCGCGCAAGGCGATGCACTTCTCCATCAATTCGCGCATCGGCACGACGGGGTTGCGGTTGCCGTTGGTGGCGTAGACGGCGATCGTGGAATTGACCGCCATCAGCTTCAGCGTAGCAGCGAGATTGCCGCCGAAATCGACATCGACCACGCGGTCGACGCCGCGTTGATGGGTGAATGCCATCGCCTTCGCAACGACATCTTCCTCTTTGTAGTTGATCACGAGATCGGCGCCCGCGCGCCGCGCCTGCTCGGCCTTGTGTGATGAGCTGACGGTTGCGATCACCTCGGCGCCGCCCCATTTCGCCAGTTGCACGGCATAATGGCCGACCGCGCCGGCGCCGCCGGTGACCAGCACCGTCTTGCCCACGATCGGCCCGTCCGCAAACAGGCAGCACCACGCGGTCATGCTGGGGATGCCGAGAGTGGCGCCTTCCGCGAATGAGAGATGATCCGGCAGCGGCGTCACCAGGTGCTCGGCGAGGGTGATATATTCCGCGGCGGTGCCAAAGGCGCGGCCGTTGCGCTGGCCGTTGAACAGCCAGACCCGGTCACCGACCTTGAACCGCTTCACGCCGTCGCCGACCTGGTCGATGATCCCGGCGCCATCGCTGTTCGGGATCACGCGCGGATATTCCATCGCCCGATAATTGCCGCCGCGGCGGCCGACATCGGCGGGATTGACGCCGGAGCCCTCCAGGCGGATTCGCACCTCGCCTGCAGCCGCCACCGGCGTCGGCATCTCGCCGAAGGTCAGGACCTCTGCCGCCGGCCCTGTCCGCTCGTACCAGACCGCTCTCACAGCGTGACCATCTTCACAGCGTGCCCGGGAAGGCGCCGCCGTCGAGCAGGATGTTCTGGCCGGTGATGAAGCCGGCCTTGGCGCCGCACAGGAACGCGCAGGCGTAGCCGAACTCCTCGGGATCGCCGAAGCGGCCGGCGGGATTGAGCTTGGCGCGCTCGGCCAGCACTTGCTGGGGGGTGATGCCGCGCTTCTCGGCTTCCGGTTTCGCGGTGCCGAGCAGGCGATCGGTCTCGAACGGCCCCGGCAGCAGCGCATTGATGGTGACGTTGTTGATGACGGTCTTGCGCGAGAGGCCCGCGACGAAGCCGGTAAGGCCGGCGCGCGCACCGTTGGAAAGTCCCAAAATCTCGATCGGCGCCTTCACCGCGGCGGAGGTGATGTTGACGATGCGGCCGAATTTCCGTGCCATCATGCCGTCGACGGTGGCCTTGATCAGCTCGATCGGGGTCAGCATGTTGGCGTCGATCGCCTTGATCCAGTCGTCTCGGGTCCAGTTGCGGAAATCGCCGGGCGGCGGACCGCCGGCATTGTTGATCAGGATGTCCGGTTCCGGGCAGGCCTTCAGCACAGCCTCGCGGCCCGCGGGCGTCGTGATGTCGCCGACGATCTCAGTGACGGTGACGTCGGGATGCGCTTTGCGAATCTCGTCGGCGGTCTTCTTCAGCGCTTCCGCGCCGCGCGCCGTCAAGGTGACATGGACGCCCTCATTGGCGAGCGCGATGGCGCAGGCGCGGCCCAGACCCTTGCTCGAGGCGCAGACGATGGCGCGGCGCCCTTTGATCTCAAGATCCACTGTTTCACTCCCGTGATGTCAGGTGGTTTCTAAAATGTTCGATGGGACCACTTTAGCCAACGCCGCGCGGCCTGATAAGTCCTGCGGCGTTGCGCCTGCCGAAATCGTAGGTATCAATGCGCGCATATCAGGTTCTAGGAAACGTACCCATGTCCGATCTGTTCGATGTCAGCCAGGAAACCATCTTGATCACCGGCGCAAGCCAGGGGCTGGGGCGGCAATTCGCCCGCGTCCTTTCCGCGCATGGCGCCGCCGTCGTCCTGGCGGCACGGCAGACCGGCAAGCTGAAGAGCCTGGAGGAGGAGATCAGGGCCAAGGGCGGCCGCGCGAGCGCGGTGCAGATGGACGTCACCGACATCGGTAGCATCGGCAAGGCGCTGGATGCCGCGGAAGCCGCATTCGGTCCGGTCAGCGTGCTGATCAACAATGCCGGCATCGCCATCGAGAAATTGTCGACCGAGCAGACCGAGGCGGATTGGGACGCCGTGATCAACGCCAATCTCAAGGGCGCCTATTTTCTGGCGACCGAACTGGCGCGGCGGATGATGGCGCGCAAGCAGGAGGGCAACATCGTCAATATCGCCTCCGTGCTCGGCCTCGGCGTGATGAAATTCCTCTCGCCCTACACGGTCTCGAAGGCCGGCATCATCCAGGCCACCAAGGTGATGGCGCTGGAGCTCGCCGGCAACAACATCCGCATCAACGCGCTGGCGCCCGGCTATATCGACACCGAGATGAACCACGATTTCTGGGCGACGCCGGCCGGCGAGAAACTGACAAAACGGATTCCGCAGCGCCGGGTCGGCGCCGAATCCGACCTCGACGGCGCGATCCTGCTGCTGGCCTCAAAAGCCTCGCGCTACATGACCGGCACTGTGGTGACGGTCGACGGCGGATTCTTGCTGAACTGAGCCATCACCCCGTAGCCCGGATGGAGCGAAGCGCAATCCGGGAATCTTCACGGGCAGGCTCCGGGTTTCGCTGTGCTTCACCCGGCCGTCCCCTGATTCTCTTGGTCCAAGGCTCTGTCCAAGGCTCCACTTTTGCGGCCTTTTCGGCAGGGGAGGTTCCAAACGCCCGATTCGCGCACGAATCCCGTCAATTTGGCCGTCACAAAACCTCAAAAAACCTGTGCCGAAGGGCTTTCCAAAGCGGATCAGCATTGATACATACGCCTCGCGCCCGGTTGCCCTCGGCCCCGGGTCGCCTTCTCAGGAAGTTTTCGAACGGATCGAGCGGCGCCCTTCCAAGCGTTGTCCGCTTCACGTTCGGCCTCTCTCCATGCAAGGCGGAAATCCGGTTTAACGCGGGGTGGAGCAGCCCGGTAGCTCGTCAGGCTCATAACCTGAAGGTCATAGGTTCAAATCCTATCCCCGCAACCAAGTTGGTAGAAAGCCCCGGCAATCTCAGTTGATTGCTGGGGCTTTCTTTTGATGACCCGAATAGCGTCACAGTCGGAAGCTTCTTCGATGCACGGGTAGACGTCGCGCGTGAACGGTCAGCCATTAAAGCAGATGAACGGGAGCCGCTTTCATCCGCGGTTCGACAACATGCTCCTGAGGATTTCCTCGATCGAATGTGGCGAAATGCCAAGCTCGGCAAATCCGGGCATCTCTGGTGATGACACGGTGTCGATCTGCATCAGCTCCACCTGATTACGAGTAAGGGGCGGGTCAGGGAGCATTTCGGCGGCCCATGCCAGCGCGTGCCAAACCACAAACGGGACTGGAATCAGGAGAGGTGCGAGGCCGGCTTGGTGGGCGATCGCTCTGAGCAATTGCTCGTAAGAGTAGGCGGTCGGGCCGCCGAACTCAAAAACCGTCGGGTGGGTCTCGGCTCGCTCCACGAGCCGGGCAACCGCGTCCGCAACATCTTCCACATAGGCCGGTTGCAATCTGGTCCGGCCGCGGCCGAACATCGGATAGATCGGAAACTGGCGAAGAAGCTTGAGGATAGTGCTGAGAAACGCGTCGTCCGGTCCGAACATCACGGCTGGACGGACGAGAACTGCATCGGGGAATTCAGCGCGGACCGCCCGCTCGCCTTCGCCGCGCTTTCGGACATAGCGGGATGGCGAGGCGGCGTCGGCGCCGATCCCCGAAACATGAACAAGCCGTTTGACTCCAGCCCGGCGGGCCTCGGCCGCTACCCGTTGCGCCGCCTCGACGTGAACGGAGTGAAACGTCTCCGATCCGCGCTCGCGATAAAGGCTGACCGCGTTTATCACGCCGTAGGCGCCGACCAGCGCATTCGCGACTGATCGCTCGTCGTGAATGTTGGCCTCTATAAATTGAAGTTGCTGCTTCTCGGGACCAGACTGCCTCTGTGCCCGGTCCGGATGCCTTGACCCGATCCGGACCGGAAATTCGTGACTGCGCAGATGGCGAACGATGCGGTTGCCGAGGAAGCCGGTTCCGCCGAACACAGTGATAGCGCGGCCGTTCGTTGCTGCTCCGGCTAGCGTTCGTGGCTCCATGGGAAGAGCGAGGCCGGGAAATCTGCTGCGTAGCGATGACCTATCGGCGTGCGAGGCTCCTCCTGTGGGGGATTCGGGTCGGGCTCCACCACCTTCCGATAAAGATGCCAGGTGGCATGACCGAGCACCGGCAGCACGACAGCGAGACCGACGAAGAACGGCAGCGAACCGATCACCAGCAGTGCCGCAACAATCAGCCCCCATGCGGCCATCACAAATGGATTCTCCTTTACGGCCCGCAGCGACGTCCGGATGGCGTCTATCGCAGTGGCATGTCTGTCCAGCATCAACGGAAACGATACGACGCTGACGCACAGGGACACGACTGCGAACAGGAAGCCGACGCCGCAGCCTATGATGATGAGTGACCAGCCTTGTGGCGTCGTCAGCACGCGCGTTGCGAAATCAGGGATGCTTGCGGCCGGGGCATAGCCGAAGATGGTAACGTAGATCGCGTCCGCGGCGGCGATCCAGACCCCGAACAGGACGAGCAGGAGCACGCCGAGGCCGAGAATGGCGCCGAAGGACGGTGCGCTCAGCACATGCATCGCGTGCCAAGCTGCGGGTTCCTCGCCGCGCTCGCGGCGGCGGCTGAGCTCGTAGAGGCCGAGCGCGGCAAAAGGACCGATCAACGCAAAACCGGCCGCCAGCGGAAAGAGCAGCGGCAACACCGAATAGCCAAGGACCAGTCTGAACAGAACAAGACCGAGCACGGGATAAATTCCGCACAGGACGACAGCGTGAGTTGGTATCGCTTGGAAGTCTTCCCAGCCCAGGCGCAGCGCGTCGCGCAAGTCCGAAAGGCCGATCTTGCGAACGACATATGCGGTGGAGACGCCGAAGAATTGCAGGTGAGGTCTTGCAAAATACTGAGTGGCCATGGCTCCGGTCTCCTTGCTCGTGATCGCAGGGGGAACGGCGGAGCCTTCAACTCGCGCACATTCGCCTCATGCGCGGAAATCGCGATCGAGCCCGGCAAGCCAGATTCAGCGAGAAGGAGCTTTGCCGGGCGACACCAGTCGCGACTGGTGTACGAGCTTAAGGCGATGAGAGCAAGATAGCGCTCACGGGGGGGTGAATTGTGCGGTTGCACACTTCTCTCGCTGCACTGCACCGCACCGCCGGACGATCGGTATCGGCCGACAATTGCCGGTTTGCGTGGCGTCGGCAACGCGAGGGACCAAGGCGCGGCGTCCTCCACTATTGACGCCCGGCTCGACCCGCACCATCTTGATCCCAACGCCCCCAGCTCTGATGAGACTTGCGGTCGTGGCGTGCAGTCCGCGTCGCGACCAGTGGAATGGGCGAGGCAAGAGGCACGACGACAGCGGATGTAAAGTCCGCCATCGCGACAGACGTGAGCTCCGCCCTCCGGTTCGTATCCGCAGCCTTTTAGCGGCAAGGATGCATGAGGGATGGCTGTAGCAATCATACTGCTTTTGGTCGCGATCGCCTCGGTGGTGTTTCACCTCTTCAGCCCGTGGTGGTGGACGCCGCTTGCCTCGAACTGGGGCTACATCGACGACACCATCACCCTGACATTCTGGATCACTGGAGCGGTCTTCGTCGCCGTCGTCGCGTTCATGGCCTACTGCGTCTTCCGCTTTCGCCACAAGGAGGGAAGGCAGGCAGACTACAATCCCGAAAACAAGCGGCTCGAATGGTGGCTCAGCGTCGGGACAGGAATCGGCGTCGCAGCGATGTTGGCACCCGGACTGGTCGTCTGGCACCAGTTTGTGACCGTTCCGGCCGGTGCGACTGAAGTCGAGGTCATGGGACAGCAGTGGCAATGGAGCTACCGGCTTCCTGGAAAAGACGGCCGGCTCGGGACCTCCGATGCCCGCCTTGTCAGTGCCGACAATCCGATGGGGTTGAATCCCGACGATCCGAACGGAAAAGACGACATCGTTATTCAAAACGACGATCTGCACCTGGCGATCGGGAAGCCGGTGAAGGTGCTGCTCCGCTCAATCGATGTCCTGCATGATTTCTATGTGCCGGAGTTCCGGGCGAAGATGGACATGATACCGGGCTCGGTCACCTATTACTGGTTCACGCCCACCCGCACCGGAACGTTCGAGGTTCTCTGTGCCGAGCTCTGCGGTGCCGCGCATGCGCAAATGCGCAGCAAGGTCGTTGTCGAGGAAGAGAAAGAATATCACGCGTGGCTGGAGAAACAGCGGACATTCGCCGAGTTGTCAGGCCAGCGCAACGTCGCGAAGGCGGCGTACAAGACAGGTAGCGAATAAAAATAGCGGCGAGGCCTCACGATCGATCGTGAGGCGAACTCCTCGCTGAACAGAAGACCAGGAGGGTATTCCGATGGTCGATGTCCCGTTTGACACAATCGCAGGCATTCCGCCCGCTGAGGCGCCTGACGTCGAGCTCTATCATCCGAAGAGCTGGTGGACGAGGTACGTCTTTTCGCAGGACGCCAAGGTTATCGCCATCCAGTACTCGATTACGGCGATGTCGATCGGAATGGTCGCGCTGGTGCTGTCGTGGCTGATGCGACTGCAACTGGGATTTCCCGGCACGTTCTCCTTCATCGATGCCAACCAATATCTCCAGTTCATCACCATGCACGGCATGATCATGGTGATCTACCTGCTCACCGCGTTGTTCCTTGGTGGCTTCGGCAACTACCTTATCCCGCTCATGGTCGGCGCCCGGGACATGGTGTTCCCCTATGTGAACATGCTGAGCTATTGGGTCTACCTGCTCGCGGTCCTGGTGCTGGCCTCGACCTTTTTCGTGCCTGGCGGGCCAACCGGCGCCGGCTGGACGCTCTATCCACCGCAGGCGATTCTCTCCGGCACCCCCGGGCAGGATTGGGGCATCATTCTGATGCTGGCCTCGCTGATCCTGTTCATCATCGGCTTTACGATGGGCGGGCTCAATTATGTGGTGACGGTGCTGCAGGCGCGCACGCGCGGCATGACGTTGATGCGGTTGCCCTTGACGGTGTGGGGCATTTTCACGGCTACCGTCATGGCACTGCTGGCCTTCCCGGCGCTGCTGGTCGCCTCGGTGATGCTGCTGCTTGACCGCCTCCTGGGGACCAGTTTCTTCATGCCGACACTGGTCGAGATGGGCGAGCTGACGAAGTATGGCGGCGGCAGCCCAATCCTGTTCCAGCACCTCTTCTGGTTCTTCGGCCATCCCGAAGTCTATATCGTCGCCTTGCCGGCCTTCGGCATTATATCCGATCTGATCAGCACCCACGCGCGGAAGAACATCTTCGGCTATCGCATGATGGTCTGGGCCATCGTGGCAATCGGCGCGCTCAGCTTCGTCGTATGGGCGCACCACATGTATGTGAGCGGCATGAACCCGTATTTCGGGTTCTTCTTCGCCACCACGACGCTCATCATTGCCATCCCGACCGCGATCAAGGTTTACAACTGGGTGCTGACCCTCTGGCGCGGCGATATTCATCTCACCATCCCGATGCTGTTCGCGCTTGCGTTCATCATCACGTTCGTAAATGGCGGGCTGACCGGCCTGTTTCTCGGCAACGTGGTCGTGGACGTTCCGCTGTCGGACACGATGTTTGTTGTCGCCCACTTTCACATGGTGATGGGCATTGCACCGATCATGGCCGTGTTTGGCGGGATCTACCATTGGTATCCGAAAGTCACGGGACGAATGCTCAATGAGGCGCTCGGACG
Organism: Bradyrhizobium sp. LeoA1Lang; assembly: GCF_055413685.1. NCBI lineage: Bacteria > Pseudomonadati > Pseudomonadota > Alphaproteobacteria > Hyphomicrobiales > Nitrobacteraceae > Bradyrhizobium > Bradyrhizobium sp. LeoA1Lang. The sequence goes on from NZ_JBVAPG010000024.1 coordinate 10,046, forward strand.
ATTCCACTTCTGGGTCACGTTCCTCGGAGCCTACGCGGTTTTCTTCCCGATGCACTATCTGGGCCTTTTGGGCGTGCCTCGCCGCTATCACGATATTGGCGAAACGGCCTTCATCCCGGCATCCGCCCATGACCTCAATGCGTTCATGAGCGTGGCCGCCCTGATTGTCGGCTTTGCCCAGCTTGTCTTCATATTCAATCTGATCTGGAGCCTGTTCAAAGGGAAAGAGGCGGGCGGCAATCCCTGGGGAGCCGCGTCGCTGGAATGGCAGACACCAGAGACCCCGCCGGGGCATGGCAACTGGGGCAAGGAGCTCCCGATCGTCTATCGCTGGGCCTACGATTACAGCGTACCCGGCGCCGGCAGGGACTTCGTGCCGCAAAATGAACCGCCGGCCAGACTGTCGGCGCAGGGGGCCCATCCGTGAGCGTCATTGTCCTGTTCATGGTTGGAATCGCGGCAATTGCGGGATGGTGGCTCTCGCAGCAACGGCTGACAGCCAAACCCTGGCTGGAGGAGGGAGTGAGCGTCGATCTTCGCGAGGAGAGCACATCATCACCGCAAGCGGCGAAGATCGGATTGGGGGTGTTTCTCGCGGTCGTCGGCTCGCTGTTCGCGCTCTTCATCAGCGCTTACTCCATGCGCATGAACATGGTGGACTGGCGGACGCTGCCAGTGCCAGCGCTGCTGTGGTTCAACACGGGCGTGCTGGTGTTGAGCAGCGTCGCGCTGCAATGGGCGTACATCGCCGCCCGCCGTGACGACATGGACGGCATCATTCTCGGCCTGCTCAGTGGGGGAGCATTCGCCGTTACATTCCTGGTTGGACAGCTTCTGGCGTGGCGACAGTTGAATGCCGCTGGGTATTTCGTCGCGTCCAACCCAGCCAATTCTTTCTTCTACCTGATCACCGCGGCGCACGGGCTGCATGTGATGGGCGGTCTCGTGGCGCTCGGCAGAACGGCCGCCAAGTTATGGCGTGGCGCTGAGGTTAAGCAGGTGCGCGCGAGCGTGGAACTCTGCGCCATCTATTGGCATTTCCTGCTGCTGGTCTGGCTGGTCTTGCTCGGTCTGCTGACGGGCTGGACAGACAATTTCGTCGACATCTGTCGCCAGTTGCTCAGCTAGGGAGGCAGGGACCGATGGCAGAGACTGCACTGACAAACGTTGGAGCATCGCCTGCGCGGCTCCCGGGCTTGCGAGGGATCGTTGCCGACTGGTCTTCGGATCAGCGCGCTTTCAAGAATGTCTCCTGGGGGAAGGCCATGATGTGGATCTTCCTCCTGAGCGACACCTTCATCTTCAGTTGTTTCCTGCTGTCATACATGACGGCGCGAATGTCCACGACGGTGCCGTGGCCCAACCCCAGCGAAGTCTTTGCTCTCAATATCGGCGGTCAGCACATACCGCTCATTCTGATCGCTATCATGACCTTCATCCTGATCAGCAGCAGCGGCACCATGGCGATGGCGGTCAATTTCGGTTACCGTCGGGATCGGATCAGAACTGCAGCCTTGATGCTGGCCACCGCCGCATTCGGCGCAACGTTCGTCGGAATGCAGGCTTTCGAATGGACCAAGCTGATCATGGAAGGCGTCAGGCCCTGGGGCAATCCGTGGGGCGCGGCGCAGTTCGGGGCCAGCTTCTTCATGATAACCGGCTTCCACGGCACCCACGTGACCATTGGCGTGATTTTCCTGATCGCTATCGCACGCAAGGTCTTGCGGGGAGACTTCGACGTCGAAAGGCGTGGCTTTTTCACGAGCCGGAAGGGGTATTACGAGATCGTCGAAATCACCGGCCTGTACTGGCACTTCGTCGATCTTGTGTGGGTGTTCATCTTTGCCCTTTTTTATCTTTGGTGAGGTTGGCGCATGACAGAAGCCGCGATACATGTGGAAGGCCAACAACCTTCGCTGCACGTTCACGCCCATGAGGCCCATGCGCCGGGAGCCACGCAAGCAAAGGGCCAGCAGCACCCGATCAAGCTCTATCTCGCGGTCTGGGGATGGCTGTTCGTCCTTAGTACCTGCTCCTTTCTCGTCGACTACTTTGGTATCCATGGCCATCTCAGATGGTCGCTGATTCTGCTGTTCATGGTTTTGAAGGCCGGTCTGATCGTCGCCGTCTTCATGCACATGGCCTGGGAGAGGTTGGCCTTGGCCTATGCCATCCTGCTTCCGCCGGTGCTGGTGTTGGTATTCGTGGCGATCATGGTGTTCGAATCCGACTACACGCATCTGCTCCGGGTCGTATTCTTCACTCCGACGGCGTAGCTCCCGTTGCCTCGCGGCGAAGGAGAACGGCAATGACGAAAGACACTGTAGCAGTACAAGAGTGGAGATATTGGGATGCAGTTCACCGTTGGGTTTAAGCTAAGGGGAAAGACAGACCATGTCGTCCTCGACGGACAAGACGCGCTCGTCGCCGCGCTGAAGGTGAAGGCGGAGCTTCCGGAAGCAGTCATCATGTACGTACGCCCACAAAATCGGCGTGGCGACACGCGTCATCCGTCACGTGCGCTCGCCGAAGACGTTCTTCGATGAGAGTCCGGCGGACCCTTGCGCCTCCCCGCAGCCAGCCTTCTCCAGCGATTTCGAAAAATTTAGCCCGCCTCTGTCAGGCCTTTCGATGTCCAGCGTCCCCCGGGCGATGACGGCGTACCTTCGCATAGGTCACGTCACGCCGTATCCTCGACGACGGAGCGGAACGCGTTGAGGAGATCGCCGTCGAGTTTGTTTCCCATGTCCTGCATGATGCCGAAGGCCTGCATTGGCGCCAGCGATTGCCGGTAGGGTCGATCTTCCACCAGTGCAGAAAAAATATCGGCAATCGTGATGACGCGTACGAGATCTGCAATCTGCCCGGCGCGAAGCTGATCCGGATAGCCCGATCCATCGAGCAGTTCATGGTGATGAAGCACGCAATCAAGGATCTCGACCGGAAAGCCGCCTTGTTGCGTGAGCAGGTCATATCCGTATCGGGGATGCTGTCTTATCTGCTCCATCTCATGGTCAGTCAATTTTCCCGGCTTGTCGAGGATATCGAGTGGAACGAACGATTTTCCAACATCGTGCAACAGCGCAGCGTGCGCGATGCGTTGTTGGTCCTTGGGGCGCATCTTCAGCTTCTGCGCGAACGCGACGGCGAAGCCGGTGACGAGCAGGCTGTGCCTGTAGGTGCCGCCATGATGCCTCCGCACGGTTTCCATCCAGGGACCAATTCCCCAGACATCGAGCGCCTCCAGGATGAGCGGAGTGTTGGCTTCGAGAGTTTCGAATGGAAGTGAGCTCTCGTTGTGCGGCGCCTCGATTGTCTGCGCGAGCGCACGATGAGCGGCGGAAACGCCCCGCAACACGATCTTGTTGTGCGATGGTGTTTCCGACTTGGCGCGCGCGTGATGTATTGGAGAAAATACCCGCAGAACTTCATCTGCATCGAACGGATGGTAGATGTAGTTGCGTACGCCGAACGTCTCTGCGTGGCGCATCTTTTCGGCAAGCGCGCGTTCTCCGATGCTCTTGTCGATAACAAGGAGGCTGGGCAGCGAACGTGCAAGAATTGCCTGGCGAGTGGGTTGAAGCGCTCGAACCACCTGCGTTGACGAAAGATCAACGTCAAGAACGACGCAAGAAGCGAAATTATCGATGACAAGAGGGTCAATCGCCGGCGGCAGCAAATGGACGTCGCAGGTTCGACTGAGTATGGATGCCAGCGGTCTTGTCCGTTCCGGCGTCTCAGTTATGAGGGCGATATGAAGTTGTCGGACTGTCGTGGCTGCCTCGATCATGCGATTCACTTTCCTGGCGGTCTCGCCTGTTCGTAAATTATCGCGGCTGTCTTTTGGTGCGTCGTTACCTGCGCGAGCAACGGGGAGGCAACGGCGCTTGCAGTGTTGCGAACATCCACCTCGTTCCTCCTGCTGCCGCCATCATTCGTTTGATGGCTTGTCGACTCGAGATGAACAGAGAGAGTCGCGTCCCTGTCCAAGCTGCATCCGCTCGCTTGTGATCGTGATGTTGCCAACATTTCCCGGGTTGTCGGCGGACGTAAGCAGGAGCGCTGTTCACGCCAGCTGCCACGTATCTTCATGCGTATGCAGCGTTGCTGAATGAGATGTTACCGACGCGCGGGCAATTCGCCTTTTGGCCATATCTCGCGCGAATTGGATAGCCACCGTTAAAATTGACGCCGTGTGGCACCGCGTTGCTTAACCGGAGAATTTCAGTTAATCGCGAAACAATTACTGTGTGGCCTGCTTGGAAATATGAGTTCGTTTTCGCGTGTTGCTTCCCAAGATAAGCGTGGGGTTGGTTTCGATACGTATCTAGACTGTCTCTCGATATTCTTGCCGGACGTTTCGGCGGAGCCGGAGAAGGCCGGGCGGCAATTTTCGTGGCGAGCCAGCTTCGCTGCGGTCAACGGCCTGACCTGCTGGCGGGTGCAGGGTAGCCATGGCTACGAAATAACACTCAATGACTCAGCGGAGACCTTGCATGTCTCGCAGCCTGTCATTGGCGCTGTTGCTGCAATTGGCAGATACGGTGCCTGCCGAGCGCTCCCAGGATCTCTATTTACACATCTGACAGACGCGCCAAGCCGAATCTCCACCAAGGGGGCTCATGCAATGAGAGCGTTACGGTTCGAACGCCCGGAATTGATGCAGGCCCTTTCCACATTCGATGAAAAGCTCTCTATTCAGGACCTCACGCCTCTGATGCTCCATCATCTGACGGAGACGACGACGCAATCGCTTTATCACTCCGCGCAAGCGGTCGTGTCCGCCGTTCTTGATGAGGATCTTCAGGGGCGCGCTCCCATCGCGATGGCGCTGCTGAGCGAATCCTTGCTCTTGCTGGTGCTCGAGAGACTGACATCAGGCAAATTGCGGGAACCGTCTGAACCAACCATGCGCCACCTTCGGCGGGCGGTCGATTACATGCATTCCAACATTCATCGGCCCTTTACCATGAGCGACGCCGCAGCCGCAGCAGGTATCAGCGTACGGACGTTGCAGACCGCTTTCCAGGCGCACTACGGTGCAACGCCGGTCGCCTACTTGCGTCGCATCAGGCTGGAAGCCGCACATCTGGAACTTACATCTGCGGACAACATTCTGCCTGTCTCCGAAGTCGCCCTGAAATGGGGCTTCATGCATATGGGACGCTTTGCGGAGATATATCGCAAGACCTACGGTCTTCTTCCATCCCAGCTTGCTGGACTGCGAAGGCGGAACGGCTGATCTGTGCCGGCCGTGGTATCTATCCGCATCGCGTCGGCGGTTGCTCCGTCTCCGCTTTCGATTTGAAGACAAGAACCGGAGTTTGGCTTGCTTCGGTCAAGCGTAAGCCTCGTTCAGATCACCACCCGACGTCGGTGATCGTCACGAGACACAAGGAGCCGTTCCAATGAGCAAGGAAGAAGATAACAAGGCCGTTGTCGGTCGCTGGTTCACGGAGTTCTGGGGCAAGGACGTCAATCTTGCGGTCATCGACGAGATCGCCGCGCCCGACATGCTGCTCAAATACTCGCTGCATGAGCCTCGCCGCGGCCGCGCCGATATCAAGGCGTTCATGACCGATTTCCGTGCTGCATTCCCCGATCTCAATTTCTGGGGCACGGCGGACCTGATCGCCGAGGGCGATTACGTCGTCGGCCAATGGGAAGGTGGCGGCACCCATAAGGGGCCGGCCTTCAACGACTTCCTGGTCGGCGGTTTGCCGGCTGCAACGGGCCGCAAGATGCATTTCACCGGCACTACGGTGCTGAAGGTGATCGACGGCAAGATCGTCGAGGAGATCGGTCTCGACGACGGCGTGACCGCGCTGACCCAGCTTGGGCTGCTGAAGGCTGCCTAGGCAGCTCACGCCCGGCCATCGAATAAGGTCCGCACGTCCGTGCGGACCTTATTCGCTTCTGGCCATCTAGGCTTAACTCGGCATCTGTGCTGCCCCCGGAACTCGTCAAGCCGGTGTTCCCCCGGTGATCCGGTTGCTGGCATACGCAATCGAATTCGAAAGCAAGGATCGGAGTGCATCAGACGGGAATTGGCGGCACCATCGTCCAACACCATATGAGAAAGAAGATGACTGCGACGCCCGCCAGCACCCCGAAGTCAACGCCCCCGTCGGTGGTGGATGATCCTCGATGGGCACGCATTGTCGCGCGCGACAAGACGGCCGATGGCCATCTCTGGTACTCGGTGGCAACGACCGGCGTCTATTGCCGGCCGTCCTGCCCTTCGCGCGTTCCCAACGCCAGGAACGTGCAGCTCCACGACAGCCTGGAAAGCGCCAGGGCGACAGGCTTCCGGCCTTGCCGGCGTTGCAATCCGGAAGGCCTTTCGACCGAAGCTGAGAACGCGGCCCTGGTGGCGCAGGTGTGCCGGATCATCGAGGACAGCGAGGAAGAGCCTTCGCTGGAGCAATTGGCCGCAGCGATCGGACGGAGTCCAAGCTATTTCCATCGCGTGTTCAAGGCCACGACCGGGCTGACACCGAAGGGATATGCCGCCGCCCACCGTGCCAGGAAGGTTCGCCAGGGATTGGCCTCGGGCAACTCCGTCACCGAGGCGATCTACGACGCCGGCTTCAATTCCAGCGGGCGCTTCTACGAGAAGTCGACGGACATGCTCGGCATGACGCCGTCGCAATACCGGGCCGGAGGCACGAACGAGGAGATCAAGTTCGCCGTCGGGCAGACCTCGCTCGGCGCGATCCTCGTCGCCTCCAGCACGAAGGGTGTGGCCGCGATCCTCTTGGGCGACGATCCGGACGAACTCGTCCGCAATCTTCAGGATCGTTTCCCGAAAGCGCATCTCATTGGCGCCGATCGTGACTATGAGGCGCTGGTTGCCCGGGTCGTCGGCTTTGTCGAGGCGCCGGGGATCGGCCTGGACCTTCCCCTCGACGTTCGCGGTACCGCCTTCCAGCAACGCGTGTGGCGGGCTCTGCAGGAGATTCCCGTCGGCGAAGCGGTTTCCTATGCCGAGATCGCACAGCGTATCGGCTCCCCCAAGGCGGTGCGCGCGGTGGCCGGTGCTTGCGCGGCGAACAAGCTTGCCGTCGCCATTCCCTGCCATCGCGTCGTTCGGAAAGATGGCTCGCTCTCCGGCTATGCCTGGGGCGTCGAACGCAAGCACGCTCTGCTCGACCGGGAGTGCTCGCAGGGTACATGAACAGCGCCGCCGCCTTGACCTCCAGAGGCACCTTCCGGCCAGTGTCTGCGAGTTTGAAAGCAATATTCGGAGTGCGCTGGTTGCGATCTCGTGCACTTACTCGATCATTCAGGTGGTCGATGCGAGCCTATTGAAGTCGCTGGTGATCGCCGACGCCGATCGACTGGCGGAAGGAACGCTTCAGACGATGTTTCCTCGGGGTGCATTCGACGCAAAGACCAAGCGCGAGAAGCGACGCCGCAGGACAATGCCCGATGCGATCGCAGGCCTTGTTCACGCCGATCCGGCGAAGGCGCGCGTGATGGCCTATTTCCGTCGGCTCGTCACCGACGGCCATGCAGAATGGCAGATGCTCGAGAACGGAGATATCCGGCTCCGCTTTCGCACCGGCGATACCTATCTTCTCGCGAAGACGACGATCATCCGCATCGCGTGAGCCGACCGAAATTCTGATGAGCTTGCTTTGCGCCAGGTGTCCAGCTCTTTCGCGTCGGCAGGCAGCAATCGAAAGCTTTCTCGATTTGAGAGCAAGCACCGGAGTTCAGGCAAGCGCGCTGCCCAATAGTTTCGATCATGAGGACAGATCAGGGAGCTAAGCGATGAACCTCATGATTTCCGACGCCGCCTTGCAGCTTTCACCCACGGCAAAGCGTGCCAACGCTGCCGTCGAGATGCTTTTCTATGCGACCGGCGAATGCGCCCTGGGCAAGGTGCTGGTGGCCCGCAGCGCCAACGGCGTCTGCGCCATTCTGCTTGGCGCGGACTCTGGCGAACTGGAGGCGGATCTCGCCGCCCGTTTTCCGGAGGCCACGCTCGTCGCGAACGAGGCCATCGTCCGCGATGACCTGGCGAAGGTGATCCGTTTCGTGGACAAGCCCGCCGAAGGACTTCATCTTGCGCTCGATATGCGCGGGACGGCGCTCCAGCGCCGTGTGTGGGACAAGATGCGCTCGATTCCTGTCGGCAGGACAGTGACCTACATGGAACTCGCTCGTTGGATCAGCCCGATGGCCTCGGCCCGGGCGATCGCCGGCGCCTGCGCCGCCAATCCGATCGCACTCGCTATTCCCTGCCACCGCGTCATTCGCGCCGATGGCGATCTGGCGGGTTATCGCTGGGGCATCGAGCGCAAGCGTGAACTGATCAGGAAGGAAGCCATCGCATGACAGTCCGTTCGTCCACCATCACCCGTGTCCCCGCGGTTACGTCCGCAGAGGCACGGGTTGCCGCTTACGACTGGCAGGTGCTCGCAGGCGAGCTCGACAATTACGGCTGCGCCGTCTTGCCGAAGCTGCTTTCGCCCGAGGAGTGCCGCACCATCGCAGATATCTACCCCGACGAGAGCCATTTCCGAAGCCACATCCACATGGCGCGGCACGGCTTCGGCAAGGGCGAGTACCGCTATTTCAAATATCCGCTGCCCAAGCTCATCGGCTCCTTGCGAACCGCGCTCTACCCGCGCCTTGCAGGTGTTGCCAACGAATGGAACGCTCGGATGGGAATAAGCGAGCGCTATCCAGGCGACCATGCGTCGTTCCTCAAGCAATGCCACGACGCCGGCCAGACGCGCCCGACGCCGCTTCTGCTGCAATACGTCCCGGGTGACTTCAACTGCCTCCACCAGGATCTCTACGGCGATCTCGCATTCCCGATTCAGGTCGCGATTCTGCTCTCGCAGCCCGGCACGGACTTCGCAGGTGGCGAGTTCGTTCTGACCGAGCAGCGGCCGCGTATGCAGAGCCGCGTCGAAGTCGTGCCGCTCCGGCAGGGCGACGCAGTGGCCTTCGCGGTCCATAACCGGCCAGTGCAGGGATCAAAGGGCAATTACCGCGTGAACCTTCGTCACGGTGTGAGTCGTGTGCGCTCCGGCATGCGGCACACCGTCGGGATTATTTTTCACGACGCGACCTAAAGCGCGATGAGATGAGGATGAATCATCATCGCGCTTTAGGTTATTGTTTGAGCATGATCTCCGCGCAAACGCTTCGCGTTTGTCGCGAGGGAAAACCGCTTCACACTTTTCCGGATCATGCTTCAGCGGCGCGGCAGACGCACTCCCGCCGAATGGAGAAGGCCATGAAACTGGTCAGGATGAGCGAGCAGAAAGTCGGCCTCCTGGTGCCTCTCTCCAGAGGCCTGCCTGTGATCGACATAGCGAACAGCCTGGGTGTATTTGCGCCGCATGATCCGCTGTCAAACGGTCTTCTGAACGGCGCGCTGAAAGATGGTTGCGATTGGTCGCTGATCGTCAAGCATTGGGCTCACTTGCGGTCGCCGCTCAAGAGGCTGGCAAACCTCGCCATAGCTAATCCAGATCATTCATGCCTGGTCATGCAGCCGTTTACAGAGCAATTCCAGATCGAAGATGCCGTCGATCAGATCGTTGCGATCGATATAACCGACACGGAACGCCTCGAAGAACAGGATCCGACGGGCCGGCACGCCATGGCGCGACAGTTCAGTGAGCTTCCTGAGGATAAGATCAAGCGCGATGCGCCGTCGGCGACGGGAGCCGCTCAGGTCATCGACTTTTCGCATCACAAACAGATCGGCGACGCCTGATTTCCAGGTGTCTCCGCCGGAGAGATAGCAGTCGCCCGTGGCTTCTCGACTGTCGCCAATAATGCGCGAGCCGGGCTCTCGCCGATCAGCGTCACCTCCATTTTTCGATTTGAAAGCAAGGACCGGATCGGCCCCGCCATCGCCGGCTTCTATCTTGTCGCCAGAAACAAATTCGAAGGAGCGCAGGATGCGCGAAATCATCCGCTTTGCCTGGGGGACCAGTTCCCTCGGCGATTTCATGGTGGCGATGTCCGGCAAGGGGCTCGTCGCCCTCGAATTCAGCTCGAACCGCTCCGCGGCGGAGGACGCATTGCGCGGCCACTTCCCGGAAGCCGACATCATCGACAGCGAGCAGGAATTGACCGATGTCCTGTCGAAGGTGCAACGCGCGATCGAAGCGCCGGGTTTCGATCCCGCGATTCCACTCGACTTGCGCGGGACGCCGTATGAAGTCGAAGTCTGGTCGATGCTGCGTGCAATACCCGTCGGCGAAACGACCAACTACGGCGCCCTGGCGGCCAAACTCGGTACCCGCGACGCACGCGAGGTGACCGAGGCGATCGCCTGCAATCCTGTTGCGGTCCTCGTGCCGTGTCACCGCGTCGTCAAGAAGGACGGCTCGATCTCCGGCTATCGCTGGGGCGTCAAGCGCAAGCGCGAGCTATTGGCACGCGAACGGCGTTCCGGGGCATCCGAAACTCTGTGAAGGGTTGCGGCGCGTCAGGCCGCTTCGTTGGCGCGCCTCCAAACCGGAAACGGATCGGGCAGGCCGGCCCAGGCCTGCGTATCCATGCCAGGCTTTCCTTTCACGAGGCACGCATCAAGCCGTGCACGGATCGCGGCTTCATCCATGTTCGTGCCGATGAAGACGAGTTCTTGCCGGCGGTCGCCATAGAGATCGTTCCAGCTCTTCTTCAATATTCGCTGCCACTCGGGATCCTGCGGCCACCGTTCGCGCGGAATCGCTGCCCACCAGAATCCCAGGGCCTCGGTCTTGGTGATGGCGCCGGCCTGGCTCATTTCGCCGACCCACTGCGGACGCGTGGCAATCCAGAAATGGCCCTTGGCGCGAATGACCCCTGGCCAGGCGTCATGAAGGAAGTGATGGAATTTCGTGGGCTCAAACGGCCGCTGCGCACGATAGACGAAGCTCTTGATGCCGTATTCCTCGCTCTCCGGCACATGGTCGGCAAAGCCATACAGCTCCTTGAACCACAGCGGATGCTGTTGCGCCTTCTGAAAATCGAAGCGCCCGGTATCGAGGATCCGATCGAACGGGACCTTGCTGTGATTGGTCTCCAGGATCTCGGCCTCAGGATTGAGCGCCCGGATGATCTTGCGCGCGGCATCGCGGTGCGCGGGTGTTGCGTCATCCACCTTGTTCAGCACCACCACATCGGCAAATTCGATCTGCTCGACAAGCAAATCGACCAGCGTGCGCTGGTCGTTGTCGAGGGCCTCGCCGCGCTCGCTAAGGAAGTCGGTGGAGGAATAGTCCTTCAACAGGTTCACCGCATCGACGACCGTGACCATCGTGTCGAGCCGCGCGACGTCGGACAGGCTCTCGCCTTGCTCGGTCCGGAAATCGAACGTGGCCGCAATCGGCAGCGGCTCGGAGATGCCGGTCGATTCGATCAAGAGGTAATCGAACCTTCCGCCTTCAGCCAGCGCACGCACTTCCCTCAGCAGGTCGTCGCGCAGGGTGCAGCAGATGCACCCGTTGGTCATCTCAACCAGCTTCTCGTTCGTCCGGGAAAGATTCGCACCGCCATCGCGAACGAGGTCCGCATCGATGTTCACCTCGCTCATGTCGTTCACAATCACGGCCACCTTCAGGCCGTGTCGGTTGTTGAGCACGTGGTTCAGCAAAGTTGTCTTTCCAGCCCCGAGGAAGCCGGACAAGACGGTGACGGGCAGTTTTTGCATGGAGATCGAACAGCCTTTGCAGCTCGAGGAATTTCCGCCCGGCAGAGGGCATCGGGGCATCCATATGTAATGTTATAACATTACATAACCGGAGCCGTTTTCGATTGTCAAGCTGCACCGACGGCAACGCGTGCTGCGTTGGAGCAAACGTGAGTTGGTGGAGTGGCTGGATTGTCAACTAATGCCAACGCGATCAACCAACCCGGCCATCGCGTGCGCCCCCATCACGGAATGATCAAACTCGAGGAATGTAGGAACGAAGCAGATTCGACCGCGTTGCGCTCCGCATCTGCGTAGGTCCTGCATCGGCACTTCTGGTGCGTGCTCCGAACCGGAGGTCGCTCATGTCGAAATACCCGAAAACTGCGGCCGCATTGGCCGTAGCGAGCTTTATTGCAGTCGCTGCATTGGCCGATCCACTGCCCCCAGACGCGACCTACAGGCCGCTTCCGACGCAGCCGCTTGATGTGGTGAAGGCGCTCGATGAGGCGCAGAAACCGCAGGTCATGCAGCGCCAGCAGGCCTTGTTGGAGCAGCGCTATGACCTCTCCAACCGGCCGATCGACAATGCGATGATGTCGGGCGGGCGAAAGCCCGTGCAGGACGGAGTGCGCGTCAGGCTGGCGACAGGAGTAACCTGGGACAGTCTGTCGGCGATGAGTCCGGACGAGATAAGGCAGCGCGGATTGCTGCCGGCCGGTTTCATGCCGCTGCCGCATGTCAAGCAGGCGACCGGCGGCCAGGTTTTCCCGAACCAGCAGATCGACGAAATCAACCGGCAGGAATCGCGCAACATCAGGCGCTTCGACATCGATTTCGATCTCCCCGACCAGTTCACGCCGGAGTTTCCGCCGCCGATCTTTCTCACCACCCATCCGGAACTGGGCGATGTCTCGCACGGCCAGCTCCTGACGATAAAGAACTACTATCAACTGATGATCGGCATCATCACGCCCGTGCAGATGGAGGGACTGCGCCTGTTGCTGACACCGTTCCCGCAGGAAGAGTTCAACCAGACAGAAGATCGCAAGAGCGCAGACCAAAGCCTTGGCGTCACCTGTCTCGATTGCCATGCGAATTTCCACACCAATGCGGCCTTCCACCAGACACCTGACGTGCGTCCGCAGGCGGCTCGCTTCCGCCTCGATACGGTCAGCCTCCGCGGCATGTTCAACCAGCAAATTCATGGCTCGAAACGGTCGCTGCGCTCGATCGAGGACTTCACGCAGTTCGAGCAGCGGACGGCCTATTTCAACGGCGATCACGTCAGCGCGCAGCGGAAGGGCGTGAACCTGCCCGACCGATTTGATCAGGTCCCGATGATGGCGCAGATGCAGAACATCATCGATTTCCCGCCTGCGCCAAAGCTCGACCCGCTGGGGCGGCTCGATCCCAGCAAGGCGACGCAACAGGAACTCGCGGGAGAGCAGGTGTTCCTGGGCAAGGGGCAATGCGCGCAATGTCACATGCCGCAGACGTCGTTCCTCGACAACAACATGCACGACCTGAAGCTTGAGCGCTTCTACAATGTCGGTCAGACGGTCAATGGTCTCGTCACATTGCCTGATGGACCAATCAAGACCTTCACGTTGCGCGGCATCAAGGACTCGCCGCCCTATATGCACGACGGGCGGTTGCTGACGCTTGCCGACACGGTCGAGTTCTTCAACCTGGTGCTCGGCTTGAAGCTGACGCAGGAGGAGAAGGATTCGCTGGTGGCGTACATGCTGACGCTGTGATGCCAGTCGGGTGCCGGCGGTTGTCGTCCCGCTGAGTCGCAGAAGGAGATTGAGTGATGCGTCTTCTCACGCTCGTAACGATCGCAATTGCATTTGTTTCTCCGGCGGCTTTCGGTCAGTCGACCAATCCCGCGAGTCCCGCGCCGGGTAATCCCGGCGGCGTGCCGCCTGGCACGAGACAATCTGCACCTGGGATGCCGGCGCCACGCCAAACCAATCAGCCGGATCGCACCTTCATTCACGCCGCCGCAGTCGGAGGATTGGCTGAGGTGGAGTTGGGCAGGCTCGCGGCGCAGAGAGCAACGAGCCGCACGGTCAGGGAATTCGCGGAGCGCATGGTCCGCGACCACAGCGCTGCCAACGACAGGCTGGGAACGCTCGCAAACACGAACGGGATTGCGCTGCCTGATAAATTCGACGAGGAACACAAGGCCATGCGCGCCAAGCTGGAGCAGTCGAGCGACGCGCAATTCGATCGTGCCTACATCGAGGGGCAAATTATCGAGCATCAGAAGACAGCCCAGCTTCTGGAATACGAGATCGGTTCAGGTGAGAACGCCGAACTGAAGAATTTTGCATCCGACCTCTTGCCGACTGTGCTGGATCATTTGCGGATGGCACAAACGATTTCCGCTGAGATGGCACATCAAGCCGCAACAGAGATGCCGCGAAAGGAGATGCCGCGCGAACGGCGCTAGCGACACTGGGATCGGAAAGTTACCTGTGGGGTTTCGATCCCTGCAACGGTACGCAATTTCGCGTCGTTACGCGAGGTGCGCGCTTTCGCCGCAATGGCGACGGTGCCATGTGGGGCTATGCTGCGTGCATTATGACATACGTTGTCGACATCGATCCGCGCATCGCGCGCTTCTGTCTGCACGCCGGCCGCCTGCACGCAGGCACTTAGCCGGACGGCCGATCGAGCCGTCCGGGTTCTGTTCTCATCGATATCTCGAGTTCGTGGCTTCCGTGCAGGAGCCCGATTTACTTTGAACAGAAGGAACGTGCCGTGCCGCCCCCGTCAAAGACCGTCCACACCGCATCCGATGATCGCCGCCTCGAGCCCACGCGCGAAAGCGTGAGACAAGCCGAGTCGAATGTCGTGCCATTGTTCCGTGCGCCTGCGGCTACAAAAGATGATCCCGTCGACGACGACCCAGGGCCAACGGCTGCCTGAACGCCAAGGTGACAGCAATGAGCAAGAAGACCGAACCCGATCTGCCGCCGATCCTGGTGACAACGGAGGAGAAGCAGCGGTTGAGCGGGCTTGCCAACTCCAGCATGGAGCTTTTTCCGCGCGTGGCCTATTTCCTTGCGGGCGAGATGGAGCGCGCGAGCATCGCTCCTGACGACGCCGATTTGCGAGACGTGGTCCGCATGGGCTCCGAGGTCCGCTATCGTGACGACAGCACCGGCGAGGCGAGGGAGGTGGTGCTGGTCTATCCGCACGAAGCCGACATCTCGCGCAAGCGCATTTCGGTGCTGACTCCGGTCGGCGCCGCGCTGATCGGCCTGTCAGTCGGCCAGACCATCGAATTTCAAACGCCGGATCGCCGAACGCGAGCGCTGACCGTGTTGCGGGTTTCGCATTGAGCAGGAGCTTTGCGACCATGCGCGACCGTGTGTTTGAGCAAGCCGGGCTGATCGTGATCTGCATCACCATCGGGCTGATCGGGCTCGTCGGCGCTCTGGCTTACCTCGCGCGGCTGTTCATGTGAGTCCGGTGGCTGTTTGAGCCTGGTGGCCGGGTTCGATCCCTGCAACGGAACGCGTTATAATCGCGCGTCGCTTAAGGCGAGGCGCTTGTCATGACACAGTGGTACTTCGTCTGGATCGAAGGTCCGCGCGGGCCTGTGCCACAAAAGTGGTCCACGGAGGGACTTTGGGGGCAGGTCACCCGTCAGGATGTGATCGTGCGCTTTACGCTGACGGAACGCGAAGCGGCGCTATCGCTCGACGAATTGGCGAGGTTGCATCCTGTTCCCGAGGAGTGAACCTTGGGGAACTCGCGAATTTAATGCGAGCGCGGGGTTGAATAGGCGAGCTCGGACCCAATGTCCCGGACTTCACGTTCGTTGAAGCGCGGTCGAAACGGATCGTATTTGGCGAAGAGCCGGCGACAGGATGGCAATTCGAAGAAAATCATCCAGCGACGGCACAAGTGAAGCTCCAGCGCGTCGTCGTGTTGGCGGGATGACGTCCCGCAAATGCAGGCGGCCGCCTGCGGCTTAGGCCGTTGCGCGGTGCAACCCTCCAATCCAGAGGAGCGAGGAACATGAGACTGAACTCATCCCAGGTCGAGCGGGCCTTGAGCCAATTCGATGCCCACTGCCTTCCCGACGATCACCCGGCGGTCGCCCAGTTGAACCGCTTGTTCGGTGATCACACCTACTTCCTTGACACCAACGGGCTCAACGTTCTCGAGCCCAGCGAATCAGCGGAGACGGACACGCAGATCGGCAAGATCGTGAACCTCGCCCATTGGAGCGACGACACCCTGACGAATTTGATGCCGCACGAGCCTGAACCGACCGGCGTCATCGTCAGTCTTGGCTCCAAGCACTGATCGTTCCTGATTGACCATCGTGAAAGCCCGCCTCTGGCGGGCTTTTGTTTTGCAGCCCTTGTCACGGTGCTTTTGGGGCAGCCGTGTACACGCAGCGGAAGCCGATATAGACGAGATCGAACCGCCGCATTGCATGCTATCTTGCGCCTCCAAATGGAGTGACCCTCATGCCAATCTGGACCTGCGAACAATGCGGTGCGCAGTTTTCCGAGAGCGCCAGTTCGCCGCCGTCCTGCCGGATCTGCGAGGACGAGCGGCAGTTCGTGAACTGGAACGGGCAAGTCTGGCTCAGCCGCGAGGAACTGGCCAAGCGCTATCGTGTCGTCTGGCGCGACGATCTTGGGCTCGTTGGCATCGCGGTCGAGCCGCTCTTGGCGATCGGCCAGCGTGCGTTGCTGGTGCCGGATGGCGACGGCCTTGTGATGTGGGACTGCATCCCGCTCGCAACGCGAGAGGCGATCGACTACGTCAAGTCGCGCGGCGGGCTGAAAGCGATCGCGGTATCGCATCCGCATTTTTATGGAGCGGTGGCCGACTGGAGCGAGGCGTTCGGCAATGCACCGGTCTATCTACATGGCGACGATGCGCCATGGATCACGCGGCCGCATGCGTCGATCATGCCGTGGCGAGGCGAGGAGCTCGCGATTTCGGACGATCTTCGGCTGGTCCGCGCCGGCGGGCATTTTGCTGGCGCGAGCGTATTGCATTGGCGCACGGGCGCGGATGGCCGCGGCGCACTCCTGACCGGCGATGTGGCGCAGGTGGCGATGGATCGCCGTCACGTCAGCTTCATGTACTCCTATCCGAACTACACGCCGCTGAACGCGGTGGCAGTGCGCCGCATCGCGGAGGCGATCGCGCCGCTTGCGTTCGATCGCATTTACGGCGGCTGGTGGGGACGAAATATCGAGCACGACGCGAAGGCGGCGTTCGATGCGTCGGTCGCGCGGTATCTCGATGCCATATCTTAAAGCCCCGTAGAGCATGAATCGCGCGAAGGTGGTGTTCCATTGACGTGGTCTTTGATCACGTTAACGCCTTCTTAGAGCATCATCCGGAAAACTGTGACCCAGTTTCCGAAAAGATCATGCTTAGACAAAGAGATAAGACCATGGTCCGACCAGCCTGATCGGATCATGATCTGAGCACGCTTCTCCTTGGCGTGCACGCGTAAATTGTGGGGGCGTCAGTGTCGCTGTTGGAAAATCCTCCGGAACGAACGTTGCAGGCGCTCGGGCGCGATGTGGCCGAGACGCACGTTGCGCCGGCGCTTTACGCGACAACGCTGTTTGTTTCGGCGCTGCTGTTGTTCTCGATCCAACCGATGTTCGCCAAGATGGTACTGCCGAAACTCGGCGGCGCACCCGCGGTGTGGTCGGTCGCGATGGTGTTCTTTCAGACCGTCCTCCTCGCAGGCTATGCCTACGCGCATCTGCTCGGCCGCGCCTTGCCGCCGCGTCGGGCCGCCTTAGCCCATCTTGCGCTCATCGCCGTCACGGCACTCACGCTGCCGATCGCGATCGCGTCCGGCTGGGGCGCGCCTCCGGCCACCGGCATCGCGTTCTGGCTGTTCGGGCTGTTCGCTGCCTCGATCGGTTTGCCATTCTTCACATTGTCGGCGAGCGCGCCGCTGCTGCAAAGCTGGTTCGCCGCGAGCGGGCATCGGCAGGCCGGCAATCCCTACGTGCTCTATGCGGCCTCCAATCTCGGCTCGTTCGCGGCGCTGCTGGCCTATCCCGCGCTGCTGGAGCCGATGTTGACGCTGAAGATGCAAACGGCCGCCTGGTCGGTTGGGTTTGCGCTTCTTGCGCTGCTTATGGCCGCGGTGGCGCTGTCGGCCGGGCGCGGTGCGCCCGTCGCGGCCTCTGTTGTTCATCCGGGTGATGTTGCCGGAGTGACTGTTGCCGACCGTGCGCGCTGGATCGTGCTGGCGGCGATTCCGTCCGGGCTGGTGATCGCCGTGACGGCGCATCTGACGACCGATGTCGCGGCCGCACCGTTCCTCTGGGTGATTCCGCTCGCGCTCTATCTGCTCACCTTTGTTGCGGTGTTCCGCGAGCGGCCGTGGATCGCGCATTCAACGGTGGTGCGGCTGGTGCCGTTCGCAGTGATACCGCTCGCGGTCAACCTGATCGGCAACAGCAGCGCCTTTTGGGCGGTTGCGATTGTGCTCAACCTAGTTGCGTTCACGCTGCTGACGTTGCTGTGTCACGGCGAGCTCTATGCGCGCCGGCCCCATGCCCAGCGGCTGACGGAATTCTTCCTTTGTACGTCGTTCGGCGGTGTCATCGGCGGTGCCTTCGCTGGCCTGTTCGCGCCGCACATTTTCTCCGGTAATACAGAATATCCGATCCTGACCCTGCTGGCGCTGCTCGCCATTCCCGGCGCTTTTGCCGGCGGGCTGCGCAAGGCCTTGGTCGAAGCGTTGCCATGGTTGCTCGCGAGCGCGGCGCTGGGGATGATCTGGTACTTCGTGAGCTCCCAACGTCCGGCCGCGCTCGATCTGCCGATCCAAATAGGGCTGAACCTGCTGGCGGTCGTCATGCTGTTCCAACGACACAGGCCGACGAGGTTCTTCGGTCTTGCCGTGCTCGGTTTCATGTTGACCGCATTCTGGCGGCCAGGATTTGTGCCGGTCGAAACCGCGCGCAGCTTTTTCGGCGTGCATAAGGTGGTGGAGATCAACGACGGCAAGTTCCGGCTGCTCTCTCACGGCAGCACCATTCACGGCGCGCAGCGCCTGCGCAATGAGGATGGAACACCGGTCCAGGGAAAACCAGTCCCGCAAATGTACTATAATCCAGGTGGGCCGTATGCCGAAGCCATAGAGTCGGCGCGTGCCGCCCGCGGCGGATTCGACCGGGTTGCCGTCGTTGGTCTTGGCACCGGCACCCTTGCCTGCCACCAGAAACAAAAAGAACGATGGACTTTCTTCGAGATCGATCCGGAAGTTATTCGCATCGCGCGTGATCCGGCCCGCTTCGAGTTCTTGTCGCGCTGCGCGCCTGATGCCGAGATCGTGCTTGGTGGTGCTCGTCTGACGCTTGCAGCCTCGCCCGACCGCTACGACCTGATCGTGCTGGACGCCTTCTCCTCGGATGCCATTCCTGCCCATCTTCTGACGCGCGAGGCTTTCTCCGCCTATCTCTCCAAGCTCACGCCGCATGGCGTGATTATCGTCCATATCACCAACCGGCATCTCGACCTTGCGCCTGAACTCGCCAACATCGCGCAGTCACAGGGGCTCGAAGCCTATTTTAAGCAGGATACCAGCGCCGATGATTTCGCGACGACGCTGAAAGCCAAGGTGCGCCTGGTGGTGCTGGCTCGCCAGCCGACGGATCTCGGCCGTATCTCCGAAGGCTGGACCCATTTGGAGCCGGACCCCTCGAGTGCGCTCTGGACGGACGATTATTCCAATATAATTGGCGCGATGCTACGGAAGAAGTTCGGCAGCTGATCCGTTCGGCGGTCGAGAGGAAGCGGCGAGACTTGATCCGTTAAATCATCACGCTATATCGACGTTTTCCCTTATCCTTGATCGGGCGAACGTATGACGAATAGCGATACCACCCCTGAATCCCAGCCGTTCCAGGCCGAGGTTGCCGAGCTCCTGCACCTGATGGTGCACTCGGTCTATTCGGAGACCGATATCTTCCTGCGCGAATTGATCTCGAACGCTTCCGATGCCTGCGACAAGCTGCGTTATGAGGCGATTGCCGCGCCGGAGCTGATCGCCGACGGCGCGCCGCCGAAGATCTGGATCAGGCCGGACAAGAAGGCCGATACGTTGTCTGTGATCGACAGCGGCATCGGCATGGACCGGCAGGAGCTGATCGACAATCTCGGCACCATCGCGCGCTCCGGTACCAAGTCGTTCCTCGCGCGGCTTGCTGAGGCCAGGGACGGCACCAACCTGATCGGTCAGTTCGGCGTCGGCTTCTATGCCGCCTTCATGGTTGCCGACAGGATTATCGTGATCAGCCGCCGCGCCGGAAGCGACCAGGCCTGGACTTGGACCTCGTCGGGCGGCAGCGGCTTCGAGATCGCGCCCGCCAGTGAGGAGGATGCCAAACGCGTCACCCGCGGCACCGAGATCGTGCTGCATTTGAAGAAGGACGCCGCGAAATATCTCGAGACCTATGAGATCGAGCGCATCGTCCGCGCCTATTCGGATAACATCCAGTTCCCGATCGAGCTGGTGCCGGAGGAGGGGGAGCCAAGCCAGATCAATTCCGCGAGCGCGCTGTGGCAGCGGTCGAAATCGGAACTCTCGGCGGAGGATTACAGCGAAGCCTATAAATCGATCGCCGGCGCCTTCGACGAGCCCGCGATGACGCTGCATTATCGCGCCGAGGGCCGGCAGTCCTATGCCGTGCTGCTGTTTGCGCCGTCGACAAAACCGTTCGACCTGTTCGAGCCAGCGCGCAAGGGCAGGGTGAAGCTCTATGTCCGCCGCGTCTTCATCGCCGACGATGCCGATCTTCTGCCCGCGTATCTGCGCTTCATCCGCGGCGTGATCGACAGCGAGGATCTTCCGCTCAACATCTCGCGCGAGATGCTGCAGAACAACCCGCAGCTCACGCAAATCCGCAATGCCGTAACCGGCCGCGTCATCGGCGAACTCGAGCGATTGGCGGATAAGGAGCCGGACGCGTTCGCCAAGATCTGGGATGCGTTCGGCCCGGTCCTCAAGGAGGGCCTGTGGGAGGATTACGAGCGGCGCGAGAAGCTGCTGGGCCTGTCGCGCTTCACGACCACTGCGGGCGAGAACCGCTCGCTCAAGCAATATGTCGAGGCTCTCAGGCCGAACCAGACCGACATCTATTATCTCACCGGCGAAAGCATCGAGCGGTTGAAGTCGAACCCGAAGTTGGAGGCCGCGCAAGCACGCGGCGTCGAGGTGCTCTTGCTCACCGATCCCGTGGATGCGTTCTGGACTTCGGCGCCGATCGATTTCGGCGGCAAGCCGCTGAAGTCGCTGAGCCAGGGCGACGTCGATTTCAGCCTGATCCCGCCTGTGGACGACAAGACCGACGAGAAAAAGGACGAGCCGGCCGCGGATGAAGCCACGACGATCGCCGCGATCAAGGAAGCGCTCGGCGAGCGCGTCGCCGACGTCCGCGCCTCGCAGCGGTTGACCTCGAGCGCTTCGTGCCTCGTCGGCGGCGGCCGCGACCGCATGCTGGAGCGCCTCCTCGCGCAACAAAACCGCGGTTCGGTGACCAAGCCGATCCTCGAAGTCAATCTGCGCCATCCTTTGGTCGCCGCGATCGCGCGTGAAAAGGATGCGGCGAGGGATTTGTCGCTGCTCCTGCTCGAGCAGGCCCAGATCCTCGAGGGCGAGCTGCCGGAGGACCCGGCCGCCTTTGCCGGCCGTCTCAACCAGCTCGTGCTGCGCGGATTGGCAAGGGCCTAGCACTCGGTCCGTAGCCCGGATGAAGCGAAGCGTAATCCGGGGAGACAGACGCACCCGCCGTCCCGGATTACGCTGCGCTTCATCCGGGCTACGGGTCTGCATCGGGGCTACGCGCAACCGATCCCAAGA
Source organism: Bradyrhizobium sp. LeoA1Lang (assembly GCF_055413685.1). Lineage (NCBI taxonomy): Bacteria > Pseudomonadati > Pseudomonadota > Alphaproteobacteria > Hyphomicrobiales > Nitrobacteraceae > Bradyrhizobium > Bradyrhizobium sp. LeoA1Lang. Next base: position 31,564 of record NZ_JBVAPG010000024.1, read on the forward strand.
CCGCCCGTATCTGCTAGACAGACGCCGAAAGCGGAGCGGTCCATGGCGACGGCAGGCGGCAGCGAGATCTTCTACGGCGGCATTCCGGTGTTCCGCGGCTTTGCGCGCCTGATGGAGCCGTCGCTGTATTCGCCTTTGCCCGACGATTGGAGCATCGGCGTCGCCGACATCGTGGAATCGACCAGGGCGATCGCCGCAAAGCGCTACAAGGCGGTCAACATGGCGGGCGCGGCTGTCATCGCCGGCGTTACCAATGCACTCGGTGGGCGCGAATTCCCCTTCGTGTTCGGCGGCGACGGAGCGAGCTTTGCGGTCGCGCCCGCCGATCTCGACGCCGCGCGCGAGGCGCTGGCGGCGACCGCGACCTGGGTGAAGGACGATCTCGATCTCATCATGCGTGTGGCGCTTGTGCCGATCGAGGCAGTCCGTGTGCAGGGCCTTGACGTGCGCGTCGCGCGCTTCGGGCCGTCGGCCAATCTTTCCTACGCGATGTTCTCCGGCGGCGGGCTTGGCTTCGCGGAAGGTGCGATGAAGCGGGGTGAATTTGCCGTCGCGCCGGCGTCGCCGGGCACGCAGCCCGATCTCAGCGGACTCTCCTGCCGCTTCGAGGAGATCCCTTCCGCGCGCGGCGTGATCCTGTCCGTGCTGGTGATGCCGGCGAAGGGCGGCGATCCGCATGCCTTCCGCAAGGTGATCGAGGAGGTCATCGCGCTCGCCGAACAGAGCCCGGATGCTGGCCGTCCGGTGCCGTCGGGCGGGCCGGCGCTGCGCTGGCCGCCGCAGGGCCTCGACTTCGAGGCGCGTACCAAGCGCGGCGGTCCGCTGTTCGCGCGGCGCGTCCTGGTGCTCGCCGTCACGCTATGCGTCTACACCATCATGCGTTTCGGCATTTCGGTCGGCAAATTCGTGCCGAAGGACTATGTGCGGCAGGTGGTCGAGAATTCCGACTTCCGCAAATATGACGACGGCTTGCGGATGATCCTCGACTGCAGCGAGGAACTGGCGCAGGCGCTCGCCGGACGTCTCGCGCAGGCCTCGGCCAACGGCGTCGTGAATTATGGCCTGCACCGGCAGGATGCCGCGATGATGACCTGCTTCACCCCGTCGGCGATGCGCAGCGACCACGTGCATTTCATCGACGGCGCCCGCGGCGGCTACGCCTCCGCCGCGTCAGCCATGAAGGCGATGCAGATCTGAAGATTTAGCGTCCGACCCGCGTCCAGCTTTCGCCGCCGCAGAGCGCGCCGACGCAGCCCTCGACCCGTAGCGTGTCGGGGCCGGCGAGCGAAATGCTGCTCGCATAGGTGCCGCCGTCGTCGGCGTTGTAGATTTGGCCCGTCCACTTGCCGCCGGCCGGCCGCATGCCCGAGAACAGCGGCAGCCCGATGATCGGACGGGTGGTGAGCGACGGATTCGGGTTCTTGTTGTCGACCTGCGGCCTGCCGGTCGCGGGATCGATCGGCTCACGCAGGGAGACGATCACGCCGCAAATCCCGCCGCCGCATTTGCTGACCTTGACGCGGGCGTCGCCCGCCTGCGTCTGCCAGGTGCCGGATGGATCGGCCGCGTTTTGCGCGCGCGCCGTCGGTGCGGCCAGTAATACCGCCAGCATCGCTGCGATGAGAGCTGATCTGCAAGCCATGATTCGTTCCCCAAAAAGCACGCCTGCATAGCAACAAATCGGCTTTGTGCAATCTCACTTCCGCGCGTCGGCGCGCGATCATTTGCCCCAGTGATGCGCATGCGTCACTGGGTGGCCGCCCTGAAGATTGCCGGAAGATGATGTCCGGCATCTTACGGACGGCGCAAGCCACGCGCACCTCATGCAGGGATCACCACGGCAGGCCGCACAGGTCGATGGTCCCCGTATCAGGCGCGCGCTTGATGTCGAATACGAACGGCGTCATCGCCTCAAAGCGGACGCGTCCGCCCGGCTGCTCGCAATAGAGCTCGCCGGTGAAGGGCCTCCAGCCACGCGCCTGGTAGAACGCGAAATTGTGCGGCTCGCAGAACAACAGCATGAAGCGCGCCGCCTCATTGGCGCGCACGGTCTCGACCGCGGCGTTGAGCGCGATCGAGGCATAGCCGCGGCGCCGGCAGTCCTCGCGGGTGGCAACCCCGCCGATGCCGGCGATATGGATCTGGTGCCCGTTCCAGATGATGGTGCGGAAATAGATGCCGACGTGGCAACCGACGCCGCCCTCAGGCGCGTCGATCAAGACGCGCAGGTCGGCACTAGCCCACTTGATATGGCCCCACGGCAATTTCGCGATCGCGTCGGGCGGCCAGACCGCCCGAAACAGCGGCTCGACCGTCTTCCAGGAAGCATCGCCGTTGAGGATTTCGATCTCGATGCTCACTTGAGTGCGTCCTTGAGTGGGTCCTTGCATTCCATTGGCGCGATCTTACTCGCACAAACGGGAAAACGCACCTGGGCCCGCGCCCCGCCGCTCGGAGTCGATCTTAAGCATTTCATTCCCAACAATATTTTGGAGTTGGTTCGTTGCGCTGACGTTTTTGCAGATCGCCTGCACGGTCTGCATGCCTGCGCCGAAAATGCGGTGTTTAACTGTGATGGAACCTTCTATAAGAGGTCTCCGTTAGTGTCGTCTCCCCTCATGTTGGACATCACACCATGACTTTCACGCTACCCGACCTCCCCTACGCCCACGACGCCCTGGCGCCCTACATGTCGAAGGAAACGCTGGAGTACCATCACGACAAGCATCATCAGGCTTACGTGACCAACGGCAACAACGCGATCAAAGGGACCGAATTCGAGGGCAAGTCCCTCGAGGAGATCGTGAAGGGCTCGTACAACAAGAACGCGGCCGTCTTCAACAATGCCGGCCAGCACTACAACCACATTCACTTCTGGAAGTGGATGAAGCCGAATGGCGGCGGCAGCAAGCTGCCGGGCCGTCTCGAGAAGAAGATCAACGAGGACCTCGGCGGCTTCGAGAAGTTCAAGGCCGATTTCGCCGCCGCCGGTGTCGGCCAGTTCGGCTCTGGCTGGGCCTGGCTGCAGGTCAAGGGTGGCAAGCTCGAGATCTCCAAGACGCCGAACGGCGAGAACCCGCTGGTCCATGGCGCGGTGCCGATCCTGGGCGTCGACGTCTGGGAGCACTCCTACTACATCGACTACCGTAACCGCCGTCCCGACTATCTGAAAGCGTTCGTCGACAACCTCGTGAACTGGGACTACGTCGACGAGCTGTTCGGCAAGGTGTGATCTTCTAATAGTCAATCATGCACGACGTCTCGACCCTCCCCTGAAAGGGAGGGTCGGTTCGTATGTAGCCGAAGCGTAATGCGAACCGGGGAGGGGTCAACTCTTTCCACTCGGGCATCGTCTCAGCGGAGAGACCTGACCCCTCCCCGCCGCTCATTTCATTCGCGTCGACCCTAGAGCGAGCTTCGCTCGTCTCGACCCCTTTCAGGGGAGGGTGCAATCCCTCTCGACGGCACACCAGCGGGGCAGTGGTGGGAACGGCAGCAAGCTATTTTCTGGTCTTCTTCGGCGGCGGCCTGGGTGCGATGCTGCGCCATTTCATCAATCTCGCCTGCGGCCGCAGCCTCGGCACAGATTTTCCCTACGGCACCTTCATCATCAACATCACCGGTTCGACCGTGATGGGCCTGATTGCGGGTTATCTCGCCTTCAAGGGCGAGGCGTCGCAGCCGTGGCGGCTGTTCCTGATGACCGGCATCCTCGGCGGCTACACCACCTTCTCCGCCTTCTCGCTCGACGCCGCGCTGCTCTACGAACGCGGCGAACTCGCGCTCGCAGCGTTCTACGTGCTCGGTTCGGTCGCGCTATCGATCGCCGGCCTGTTCGCCGGACTGGCCATCGTCCGCCACCTCACATGAACCGCTCCGTCATTCCAGGACGCGCCTCTTGGCGCGAACTATGATGTGCAATTGCACATCAGAGAATCCATCGGGCCGCATAGGCAGGCGGTGAAATGGATTCCGGGCTCGATGCTGTCGCATCGCCCCGGAATGACGAATGGAGGGAGCGCCGCATCGATGCATGGCCATAGCCTGCGCGCGCATGGATGCATGGCCAGCTTCCGTTTGCGTCGCCTTTGTGACGGGACTAAGCAGGATGGAAATTCTCACCCCGCCTTGGCCCCATTGCCTTCAGATGCACCGCTAAAGGATCCGCCGCCGGCCGATGACGCCGCCGAGGCCGAGTCGCCGCCCGGCCGTGTGCGCAAGCCGATCGGCTGGTCGATGATCTCAATCCTCGTGCTGGTTCTGGCCTGTGCGGCGCTGGTCTATCGGCGTGACGGCGCCGATGGCGTGATCGAGATCCTCACCCACGACCTCTCGCTGTTCGGCGGCATCCTGCCGCGCGTGCTCGCGGGCTGCCTGCTCGGCGCGTTCATCGCGGAAATTCTACCGCACGAAAAAGTCTCGCGCTCGCTCGGACCGAAGTCGGGATTGAAAGGCCTTCTGATCGGCACCGCCTTCGGCGCGATCCTGCCGGGCGGTCCCTTCACCGCCTATCCGGTGGCGGCGGCGCTGCTCACCGTCGGCGCCGATTTCGGCGCGACGATCGCGCTGGTGGTGAGCTGGACCCTGATCGGCTATGGCCGCGCGGTGGCCTGGGAATTGCCGATCATGGGCACCGAGTTCACGCTGTGGCGGATCGTGATCTCGCTGCCGCTGCCGGTGCTCGCCGGCGCCTTCGGCCGCTTCGTCTATGCCCGCGTCTATCCGAACGGCGCGCCGGAATGAGCGCGGCGCTCCTGATCGACATCCTGCTGTGGGGCTCGGTCGCCGGCGTCGGCTTCATCGCCTGGCGCCGCGGACGCACGGTGCTGGTGTCGTCGTTGCGCGAAGGTTCGCTCGAATTTGCCAACATCATGCCGCGGATCGCGATCGGCGTGGTCGGGTCGGGCTATATCGCCGCGGTGATCCCGCAAGAGATCATCACCGGCTGGCTCGGGCCGGACAGCGGCTGGCTCGGCGTCTTGACCGCCGTCATCGCGGGCGCGGCGACCCCGGGCGGGCCGGTGGTCGGTTTTTCCATCGGCGCGGTGGCGCTGAAGGCCGGCGGCGGTCCACCCCAGGTGATCGCCTATGTCGTCGCCTGGGCGCTGTTCGCTTTCCAAAGGGTGATCCTGTGGGAAATCCCGTTCATGCCGGCCCGCTTCGTCTGGTTCCGCGCCGCGGTCTCGGTGCCGTTTCCGTTCCTGGCCGCCGCCATCGCGATGGCGATCGGCAAACCGTGAACTTCCAGCGGGTGGACTCGCGTAATGTTATAATGTAACGTTCCGCTAAATGGCCCACGCACAGCCCCATACCCACGACCACGTCCATGGACATGCTCACGACCATGTCGCCCACAGCCATGGTCCGGCAACGCCGCATCCGGCGCAGGCCGCGACCTGGTCGATCCTGCGCATGACCGTCGCAGCGCGCCTTGCGGCAGCGCTCGCGGTCTGTGCCGGCCTGTGGGCCTTCGTGCTGCTGGCGATGAGGTGAGCGATGGCGGCACAACTGCAATTCCGCAACGTCACGCTTGGCTATGACCGCCATCCGGCGGTGCATCATTTGAACGGCGAGGTGGCCTCCGGCGCGCTGCTCGCGCTGATCGGCCCGAACGGCGCCGGCAAGTCGACGCTCTTGCGCGGCATCACCGGCATCCTGAAGCCGCTCTCCGGTTCGATCTATCTCGGCGGCCTCGACCACAGGGATATCGCCTACCTGCCGCAGTCGGCCGAGATCGACCGCAGCTTCCCGATCTCGGTGTTCGATTTCGTCGGCACCGGCCTGTGGCGCGGCATCGGCCTGTTCGGCGGCATCGGCAAGGACGCGCGCGAGAAGATCCTTGCTTCGATCGCCGCGGTCGGCCTCAACGGCTTCGAGAACCGGCCGATCGGTACGCTCTCCGGCGGCCAGATGCAGCGCATGCTGTTCGCGCGGGTGCTGCTACAGAATGCGCGATTGATCGTGCTCGACGAGCCCTTCAACGCCATCGACGCCAAGACCACCGCCGACCTGCTGGCGCTGGTCAAGCGCTGGCACGGCGAGGGGCGCACGGTGCTGGCGGCGCTGCACGACCTCGACATGGTGCGCGCCAATTTCCCGGAAACGCTGCTGCTCGCGCGCGGGCCGGTGGCGTGGGGGCCGACCACCGAGGTGCTGACGCCGGACAACCTCACGGTGGCGATGCGGATGTGCGAAGCCTTCGACGACCGTGCCGCCGCCTGCGTCGTGGACACCTCGCGCGCCGCCTGATGCCATGCTCACCGACGCGCTGATCGCGCCCTTCACCGAGTTCGAGTTCATGCGCCGCGCGCTCGCCGCTGTGGTCGCGCTGTCGCTCGGTGCCGCACCGATCGGCGTATTCCTGATGCTGCGGCGGATGAGCCTGGTCGGCGACGCCATGGCGCATGCGATCCTGCCGGGCGCGGCGATCGGCTTCCTGCTCTCCGGGCTCAACCTGTTCGCGATGACGGTTGGCGGTCTGGTCGCGGGATTTGCGGTGGCACTGCTGGCCGGCCTCGTTGCCCGCAACACCGAGCTGAAGGAGGACGCCTCGCTCGCCACCTTCTATCTGGTCTCGCTGGCGCTCGGCGTCACCATTGTTTCGATCAAGGGCACCAATATCGACCTGCTGCACGTGCTGTTCGGCGACATTCTCGCGATGGACAACCAGACGCTTCTGGTGATCACCTTCAACGCCACCATCACGCTGCTGGTGCTCGCGGTGATCTATCGGCCGCTGGTGATCGAATGCGTCGATCCGGTGTTCCTGCGCACCGTCAGCCGCGCCGGCGCGCCGGCGCATCTGGCGTTCCTGGCGCTGGTCGTGGTCAACCTCGTCAACGGCTTTCATGCGCTCGGCACGCTGCTCGGCGTCGGGTTGATGATCCTGCCGGCCGGCATCGCCCGGTTCTGGTCGCGCGACATCACGGGCATGATCTGCATCGCGGTCGCAAGCGCGATGCTTTCGGGCTATGCCGGGCTGGTGCTGTCGTTCCAGACGCGGATTCCCTCAGGCCCCGCGATCATCCTGGTCGCGGCCGGGCTCTATCTGGCCTCGCTCCTGTTCGGCAATGTCGGCGGACTGGTCCGCCAGATATTCCCCGGCCGGCATCTGGAGGCTTAGCGGCGATGCGACGGTGGTTCTGGCTCGCGCTGCTCGCGCTCGTCACGCTTGTCGCTCCGGCACGCGCGCAGGAGCGTCTCAACGTGGTCGCGAGCTTCTCGATCCTCGCCGACCTCGTGCGCAATGTCGGCGGCAACGGCGTCAACGTGGCGATGCTGGTTGGCCCCGAGGGCGATGCCCATGTGTACCGGCCGAACCCGGCGGACGCCAGAAAGGTTGCGGAAGCGAAGCTGCTCTTCATCAACGGGTTCGGCCTGGAAGGCTGGCTGCCGCGGCTGGTGCAATCCGCCGGCGGCAAGGTGACCATCGTCACCGCGACGGACGGGGTCACGCCGCTCAAGCTCGGCTCCGCCCCCGATCCCCATGCCTGGCAGTCCGTTGCCAATGCCAAGATCTATGTCGCCAATATCCGCGACGCGCTTGCGGCCGCCAGCCCTGCGAACGCGACTGCCTTCCGCGCCAATGCGGACAGCTATCTGGCAGAGCTCGACGCGCTGGACAGCGAAGTCCGGCAGGCGGTTGCGACGATCTCGGAAGCGCACCGCAAGGTGATCTCGACCCACCGCGCCTTCGGCTATTTCGCGGCCGCCTACGGCATCGAGTTCATTGCCCCCGTGGGGGTCTCGACCGAATCCGAGCCCAGCGCCCGCGATATCGCAGGCATCATCACCCAGATCAAAAAAGCGAAAATTCCGGCGGTTTTTCTCGAAAATGTCAGCGATCCCCGCCTGATCCAGCGGATCTCCGAGGAGACCGGGGCCAGGATCGGCGGGACCCTCTATTCGGACAGCCTCACTGCCGAAAAGGGCGAGGCACCCACTTACATTGCGATGGTAAGGCACAATATAAAGGCCCTGACCAGCGCGCTTGGCCACTAGGGCGGGGGCCCTCCCTGCCGGCCCGGGCAGCGCGTTCCAAGTTCCGCCCCCGGAGTTGCCATGCCAGAACCTTCTTCGCAAAAGATCCCTGTGACCGTGCTGACGGGCTATCTCGGCGCCGGCAAGACCACGCTGCTCAACCGCATCCTGTCCGAGAACCACGGCAAGAAATATGCCGTCATCGTCAACGAATTCGGCGAGATCGGCATCGACAACGACCTGATCATCGGGGCCGACGAGGAAGTGTTCGAGATGAACAACGGTTGCATCTGCTGCACCGTTCGCGGCGACCTCGTCCGCATCATGGACGGGCTGATGAAGCGCAAGGGCAAGTTCGACGCCATCATCGTCGAGACCACTGGTTTGGCCGATCCCGCGCCGGTGGCGCAGACCTTCTTCGTCGACGAGGACGTGCAGAAGAACGCCCGGCTCGATGCCGTCGTCACGGTGGCCGACGCCAAATGGCTCAGCGACCGCCTGAAGGACGCGCCCGAGGCCAAGAACCAGATCGCGTTCGCCGATGTCATCGTGCTGAACAAGACCGACCTCGTGTCAAAGCCCGAGCTCGCCGAGGTCGAGGCCCGCATCCGCGGCATCAACCCCTACGCCAAGCTGCATCGGACCGAGCGGTGCAAGGTGGAACTGGCCGACGTGCTGGAGCGCGGCGCCTTCGACCTCGACCGCATTCTCGACATCGAGCCGGATTTCCTGGAAGCCGACGATCACGATCATGACCATGATCATGATCATCACCACCATGGCCATGACCATCACCACCATGACCACGGCCACGGCATGAAGCACTACCATGACGAGGAGATGCAGTCGTTGTCGCTGCGCACCGACAAGGCGCTCGACCCCACGAAATTCATGCCGTGGCTGCAGAACCTGGTGGCGACCGAGGGCCAGAAGATCCTGCGCTCCAAGGGCATCCTCGCCTTCGCCGGCGATGACGACCGCTACGTGTTCCAGGGCGTCCACATGATGCTGGAAGGCGACCATCAGCGGAAGTGGAAGGAGGACGAGCCACGCGAGAGCCGGCTGGTCTTCATCGGCCGCGAATTGCCCGAGCAGGCGATCCGCGACGGCTTTGAGCGCTGCATCGTCTCGTGATGAGCGAGTTCGACCCGGGCGAGGTGCCCTCCATCGCTTCGATGACCGACCAGGTACGGCCAGTGCCGCTCGGCATGGCCGTCACATCAGTGCATTTCCTTGGCGACACCGCCCACTTCATCGGCACCGAGGAGAATGTCGCCATCGTCGGCGGGGAGGGCGAAGTCTCGCAGACGCCGGTGCATGGCGGCGCAATCCTCTGCTCCGTCTGCGATGGCGAGCGGATCGTCATGGGCGGTGACGACGGCAAGCTGGTCGCCCTCAATGCCAAGGGCGAGGTCTCGACCTTGGCGACCGACCCGAAGCGGCGCTGGATCGATGCCGTGGCGCTGCATTCCGATGGCGCGGTGGCATGGTCGGTGGGCAAGACCGCGTTCGTGCGTCCGGCCAAGGGCGAGGAAAAGTCCTTCGATGCGCCGTCCACCGTCGGCGGCCTTGCCTTTGCGCCAAAGGGCCTCCGGCTCGCAATCGCCCATTATGGCGGCGCGACGCTGTGGTTTCCCAACATGGCGGCGAAGCCGGAATTCCTGGAATGGGCCGGCTCCCATCACGCCGTCACCTTCAGCCCTGACAACAAATTCCTGGTCACCGCGATGCATGAGCCGGCGTTGCATGGCTGGCGGCTTGCCGACAACAGGCACATGCGCATGAGCGGCTATCCCGGCCGGGTGCGTTCGATGTCGTGGAGCGCCGGCGGCAAGGGGCTTGCCACATCAGGCGCGGACACCGTCATCATCTGGCCCTTCGCCTCCAAGGACGGCCCGATGGGCAAGCAGCCGGCGATGCTGGCGCCATTGCAGGCGCGCGTCGCAGTCGTCGCCTGCCACCCGAAGGACGACATTCTGGCGGCCGGCTACAGTGACGGCACCGTACTGATGGTGCGGATGGAGGACGGGGCCGAGATCCTGCTCCGCCAAAACAAGGGCGTGCCGGTCGCGGCGCTCGCCTGGAACGCCAAGGGTACGCTATTGGCATTCGCGGACGAAGACGGCGACGGGGGTCTGTTGGCGTTTTAATCACCTGTCGTGTCCAAGCCGTATTGAGGGGCTATGCGGTTTCTGACGACCTTCCAACTCGCTGATTTCTTCGACACGCTGATGAGCCTGACCACAGCCTTCGTGCTGGGCACGCTGATCGGCGCCGAACGGCAATATCGCCAGCGCACCGCCGGCCTGCGCACCAATGTACTGGTCGCGGTCGGAGCGGCTGCGTTCGTCGACCTCGCGATGCGGCTGGCGGGCGCAGACGGCGCCGTGCGGGTGATCGCCTATGTCGTGTCGGGCATCGGCTTTCTCGGCGCTGGCGTCATCATGAAGCAGGGCATGGACGTGCGCGGGCTCAACACAGCGGCCACCTTGTGGACGTCTGCGGCGGTCGGCTCCTGTGCCGGCGCCGACATGGAGGCGCAAGCCGCGGCGCTCACGGTGTTCATCCTCGCCGGCAACACGCTGCTGCGGCCGCTGGTGAATGCCATCAACCGCATTCCGCTCGACGAACTGGCGTCGGAGGCGACCTACTATTTCAAGCTCGCAGTCTCCACCGAAGCCTTGCCCCACATGCGCGACCAATTGGTGGAGAAGCTCGAAGCCGCCAGCTATCCGGTTGCCGATGTCGAGGTTCAAGAGGTCGGTGACGATCTGCTGGAGATCGTGGCGACGCTGGTCAGCACGTCGGTCGATCCCAACGAGCTCAATACCGTCGCGGTGGACCTGCAGCGCCAGCCGGGCGTCCGCCACGCCACCTGGGAAGTCAACACAACCGATTAGCGCGTGGGATGCGGCAGTATACAGGGTGGGCGCGTCTCAGGCGCCTGCACGCTCGGGGCGCGGCGCGATCCACACCCAACCGGCGAGGCCGGCAAGTGCGGCGCAACTTGCGGGCACCAGCATGATCGTGCGTAGCGCGCGCTCGAATGCGGCTATTGCCCCTGCATGAGCGTCCGCCTGTCCGGACATCACGGCATTGAGGGCCTCGTTGGCTTGCGCGGGCGTTGCTCCGGCAAGATCATGCAAGAAGTTTGCAAAGAACACCGCCCCGAGCGCTGCAACCGCGAGCAGGCCGCCAACGCGAGCGACCGCGTTGTTGATGCCTGAAGCAATCCCGGCATGGGCTTCGCCGGCGGCCGCCATCACAGTCGACGTCAGTGGCGGAACAGTGATTGACATCCCCACGCCCAGCATGACCATCGACGGAAACACGCTGATCCAGTAACTCTGCCTGAGATCGACCAAAGCAAGCATCGCCAATCCGCAGGCCGCGACGAGGGGCCCGACAGTGAGCAACAGCCGCGGCCCCAAACGGTCGACAATGGTCCCGGCAAATGACGCCCCGAATCCCATGATCAGGGCAAAAGGCAGCAGCGCCGCGCCGGCTTGGGTCGCCGAGTAGCCGCCGACGCGGATCAGGCCGAACGGCAGATAATAGAGCGCACCTCCGAGCGCGAAGTAGAGCAACAGCGTCAATGCATTGGTTGCTGAAAAATCGCGTGATCGATAGAGCGACAACGGCATCATCGCCCGCTCATGGAGACGGGCTTCGATCACAACGAACGAGATTAGGAAAGCAGCTCCCACTCCCAGGGCAGCCAGCACTGTCTTGTCGCGAAATCCCGACGCCGGAATGGCGCTCAGAGACCATGTGATCGCAGCAAGGCCAATCGCGACTGAGGCGGCGCCGCTCCAGTCGAGTTGCTTTGCCCGGGGATCGCTGCTTTCGCAGCCGAAGCGAAGCGCAAGTCCGGCCGCGGCAATGGCGAGCGGGACATTGAGGAGAAAGATCGCCCGCCACGATACCTGGTCGACGAGCCAGCCGCCCAGCATCGGACCCGCCGCCATCATCAGTGCACCCGCGCCCGCCCAGATCCCGATTGCCCGGCTCCGTTCATCCTTGCCGAAAGTCGCTCCTAACATGGCCAGACTGGCCGGCGTTAGCAGCGCGGCACCAAAACCTTGAACCGCACGGCTGGCGATAAGCACCATGATATTCGGTGAGAGCCCGCAGACGATGGACGCGGCGGTGAAGACCGCGATGCCCAAAACAAAAATCCGGCGTCGGCCGTAAAGATCGGCCGCCGAGCCGCCGATCAGCACGAGCGCACCGAGCAGCAGCAGGTAGGCGTTGACGATCCACTGTGTCGCCGCCGCATCCGCATTCAGCGCCTGTTGGATTGCGGGAAGCGCGATGTTCACGACCGAGCCGTCGAGGAGGGCCATGCTGGACCCAATGACGGTCGCCGCCAATGTCAGCCACTTGCGTCTCTGTGACAGGGCGGCGTCAAAAGCCGGTGTCGCCTCGATGACCCCGGCGTCGCACGGTGGCCGCGTGAATCCAATCATTGGATGCCCGAGAAGGACTGAGATCGCAGGTTACCGTGCACCTGACGTACACCGTTGGCAACCTGGTGGAAAAGCTCGAGGCCGCCAGCTACCGGGCTGCTGATATCGAGGTCCAGGAGATGTGCGAGAGCTGAGCGTTTCTAGTCCGCTCCTCGGGCACTCGCGCTACGCTTGCATTGTCATACACGACGTCTTGCTGGCGATGCGCCGAGATGCAATAGATCGGCCGCATGCGAAGCAACCGAGGCGGTGGCGGGTGGTATTTAGCTACCTTAAGTTGCGAGCACATCAAGCCTACGCCCCGTTTCCACGGAAATGGCAACAGCCGATGCGGTCGGTGATGGCAATTGTGCTCCTTGCGATCTGCTGCATTGGTGGGCCGGTCGCAGCCGAGGAAAATATCGAGGGAAGCCTGCTGAGGCATTGCCGATCTACGACGACCTGACGTTGTCCGGCTCGCTGGACAGCGCCCTCTACAAGGAGGCAACACAGGCCGCGGCCGCCGCACATGACATGCGGCGGGTCCCGCTCTACATGGAGCGACGCGTCAAGGCAGATCCAAGCGATTATACAGCGCGTTCCATCATTGCGCTGGCATGGCGCGTCGCCGGCGACGAGGCGCAGGCCAAACGCAGCCGCGAGGATTACCTGGCATTCTGGAGAGCTTCGACCGACCCGCGCGTGCGTGCGATCCCCTTTCTTGCGATCGACCAATTTAGCGCCGGCGACTCGACGGTCTACGCCTACCCTATATTGTGCGTCATGTGCTTCGCTGATTGTTGCATCGCACTCGGAGATTGCGGCTCACGACGGAGCGAGGCGGTCCCTGCCCACGAAAAACGTTTCGTGAGTCAGAAAGCGAACCGAAGCTTCGGCGCTGGTCGACCATAGTTCGGTAAATGGCGGCACGACACGGCAACCCCGTCCGGGCCGACCATCTGGGAAATCCTTCCGGCTCGTTCGTGGCACGCACGCTTCGAGAGAGCCGGGATGCGTATCGAACTGCCGTTGGTCTCAGTCTCGCTTGAAAGGATTACAACCCGTGAACAATGCGAATTCGAATGAAAATAACGCCAATCCGAATGCCGGTGCTGACGCGAAGCGCGGATTCGACATGCCGCTGTTCGCGATGCCGGAAGTGTATCACAGCATCGCCGAGCAAAGCATGGCGCGCGCAAAGGAGAATTGCGAAAGGATGAAGGCCGCTTCTGGCGAGATCGCTGACATCCTCAAGGAAGCCTGTTCGACCAACGCGAAAGGCGCCGCCGACTACGCGGCCAAGTTGATCGAGATCTCGGGCACGAACACCAGCTCCGCTCTCGAATTTCTCACACATCTGATGGGGACGAAGTCGCTGCCGGAGATCATCCAGCTATCGGCCACGCATGGCCGCAAGAATTTTGAGGTCACCTCCGCTCAGAACAAGGAACTGTGGGAGCTCACTCGGGAAGTGGCGAAGGAGACTGCCGAGCCTATCAGGAAGAGTCTTGCCAGGGTGCTGCGGACAGGTCCCTAGATCGAACCTCTCTTAAGCGCCACGGAGAATCGGCTGGACACAAGCGCCTCCCGCGAGAAGAGGCGGAGTCCAGCCGATGGCCCGCGGAATGCTGCTGATGCAGCAACTCGGGACATTGAGGGAGGACCAAGATGGGTATCGTCATGATCAAATGCCCGCAGACGGGACGCGCAATCCCAACGGGCATCAAAGCCGATCGCGAGAAGTTTCGATGCAGTACGGTGTTCTTCGCGCGCACCTATTGCTCGATGTGCCAGACCAGCCATGAATGGTTTGCCAAGGAAGCATGGGTCTACGAGTCGGACGAGGGAGCGAGGAGGGTGTGCTGAGGCTGGCATGCCATAGCTAACCGTTCTTCAACGGTGCCTTGCACGGTGAGCGGTCCCTCCGTGGGGGCGCGCGCGGTGCTGCACTCCATTCTCGGCGGTCGGCAGCGGGGTGGGCGTGCGAGGCCTCTCATGCGCAGGCCAAGAGTGACGGTGCGGCGTCATCTCGTGCGTCGAAACAATACGGTCGATCCTGCTGCGCATGAGTTCGTAGCACTCGCATGCCGCTGCTTCGAGCCGCGGCCTGTCGATTTCGATCGAGCTTCGCCGATTGGAGCGGATTGCTCCCGTCGCGCGGAGCTTGGATACGACATGGGTCACCGTCGTTCGTCGCACGCCCAGCAACTCCGAAAGCGTCTCCTGCGTCAGCGGCAGCATGTCGCTTTCGGTCCGGTCGTGGATGTGCAGCAGCCAATGAGCCAACCGGGCTTCGACTGAGTGCAACGCATTGCAAGCCGCAACATGCTGGAGCTGCACGATCAGGGCCCTGTTGAGCCTATTGACGGCGGCCTTGAGGGCGTGGCTGTGCTCGAGCGCCGCATGGAAGCGTGCCGGAGAGAGCTGCAAAGCCGTTCCGGCGACGCGAACCACCATCGTCATCGGCGAGCGCGCCGGTCCGAGCGCCGAAAGGATGCCTACCGCGCCCTCTCTGCCGACGATCGCGGTGGCGACCGTTTGTCCGTTCGGCATGTCCATAATGTGTGCGACCAGCCCGCTGGAAGGGAAATAGATCTGCTCAATCAGATCGCCCGATCGCGCCAGGACGGCGTCGCGTTTGAGCGTCACTTTCCGGAAATGGGGCGCAAGCAAATCCAGGTCCGCTTGCGGCAGCGCGGCCAGAAGTCGATTTTCAATCCTGGTCTCATGCTCCATCGCGGGAAAGCTCCTTCCCAGAGACGGAGGCGAGGTGCACTTAGTGCCAGGCGCGCATGCGCAACTAACTCACCACGCCGGACCACTAAAAACGCCGCGCGGGAGAAAGTTCCAATGGGACCTGCAGCGCCAAGACCTGCAGCGCCAAGTGGGCGTGCGCCACGCCACCTGGGAAGTCAACACCGCCGATTGGGACGTGGACCATCAGCGCTTCTCCGGTGCGATCTTGTAGCCGACGATGCGCGTGTTCCAGACGCAGGGGGTGGCATCGTTGGCCCATTGCTGCGTCGCCCACAATGTCTTGCGGTCCACGGGGTCGAGCGCGGTCAGGGTGCCGACCGAATTCCCCATCGGGGTCACGTTCCTCTCATTCGGGCAGGTGTAGGGATGCGTGCCCGCGACGACCGTCGTCGGGCTCGTGAACGTGTTGGCCGGATCGTCCTGCCGACGGGTCCAGAGCAGGACCGACAGGTTTGTGCGGGCGCTTGAGGACGTGCCGACGATGCCCAGGTTCCCCGCATCATCCGCGCCAATCGTGCCAAACTCCAGGTGATGGTCAGGGCTGGCAATCTTCGCCGTCTGGCTGACCACGCAGGCGGTCGGCTGCGAGCAATCGAGGTCCACCCAGATCAGCAAATTGTTGGCATCAGCGCCTTGCGCTCCGCAGGAGTCGGTGCATGGCCCGGACCCGAGGACGCCGTACAAGCGTGAGCCGTGCTGGACGACATTCATCAGGCGGTGGCTGGTTGCGGCGCGAAGCGTGACGTCGCTGCCGGCCTGCGGGATCGACATGGTCTGGCCGCAGCACGGTGAGTTGTAGAGCCACTTGTTTTCCTTCGAGCCGATGTCGGTCTTGATCACCTGCTGAGCGCCGCCGGCATTGTAGGTGCCGGTGGCGCCATTCCACGTGAACGTGTTCACGATCCAGTGGAACGAGAAATTGGTGGAGCGCTGGCAGGAGTATTGCGCCGCGTGGTCGCAGCTCTTGTTGGCAAAGAACGCCGGAGCCGATGCGGCTTTTGATCGATCGTGGTCAACCGCAGGGACGATGTCGAGCGGCAGGTTGTGGCCGCGGTTGATATGGGGTGGCGCTGTGCCTTGCGCGATCGCCTTGATCTCTTCCGGCGGCACGGCAAAGCAGTCGTAGGACACGCCCGGCACCGTATTGGGATTGTCGTCGCCGGCGTGCCCGCCGCAGATGTACACGCCGTTCTTGTCGTAGCCCAGCTTGATGCCGGGATTGCGGTCGAGGCATGGGCCGCCCTGCAGGCAGGACAGGTAGGTTCCACCCCACGAGTCCGTCGCGTCGGCGCTGGCGCTCACAAGCGTGCAGTCGTTGGCGCAGGTCACGGTGATGATCCAGCGCTCGATGAACTCGTTGTAGACGATATGCGGCTCGAACGGCCCGCCGCCTTTGGCCGGGTTCGGGTCGAGCCCAGCACTGCGGATCAGTGCGGCCAGCGGCGTGGATTTCAGGAGCTTGCCCGCAGTGTCGTACACGTTGACGTTCTGCCACGTGACCTGCACGACCTGCTTGCCGCTCGCGGCAACGTCCATCTCCGCCCGATCACAATGGATCGGCCCTCCGTTCGACTTGCACACCGCCTGACCCGGTCCGCGGTCGCCCTCGAACGAGTTGACGGTCTGCGCTCTCGCTGCTCCGCAAGGAGACAGCAGGGGCAGGATGATCAGCAGAGCACCAAGGGCAAGCTGCTTTTCGGTTCGTCGGTTAGACATGGTTTGGCTCCGCGGGTCAGGCCGTCTCTCGAGCTCGCGCCAGGGACGGCGCGAGCGTTTCGTTTCAGCCATCGCTAGAAGTTGAAGGTTGTTGAGACCAGATAGGTTCTGGGCGCGCCGAGATAGACGTATCTGTTGGTGTTGGCGCCCTGCCAGTAGTTCTTGTCGAACAGGTTCTCGACCTGGAAGCGCACCACCACCGGCTTGTTATTCCACGGCGCCGTAAAGGTGTAGCGCGCACCGGCGTCGTAGCGTGTCCAGTCCGAGACCAGGAGCGTATTGGCCTGATCGGCGAAGAAGCTGCCGGTATAGATCGCGCGTCCGGTCAGCGTCAGGCCGCGCAGGAACGGCACATCCCACTCGCCGCCGAGATTGAGCTGTGTGTCGGGCACGCTGAAAGTCCGGTAGCCGTCAAACTGCCCGCGCTCGGTCTTGTCCTGACGCGCATCGATGAACATCACGCCACCCAGCAGCCGCACGCCTGGCGTGACCTCACCGAAGACATTCAGCTCGACGCCGCGGTTGCGGCTCTCGCCGGATTGCGTCAGCGTATTGGTGACGAAATCGACGAGCTGCAGCGGCCGGTTGATGTCGAAGGCGCTGACGGTCGTGGTGATCCGGCCCCAATCGACCTTGGCGCCGACCTCATACTGCCGGGTCCGATAGGGTGGCAGCACCTGGCCGGCATTGGCATACTGAGCGCCGACCACAGTGCCGGCCTCGAGCCCTTCGATGTAGTTGGCATAGATGGAGACGTTCTCCAGCGGCTTGATCACCACCGCATAGGCCGGCGTCGTTGCCGAAGTGTCATAGCCGCCGGTTTGCAGACCGGTCGTCGTACTGAACGACCGGCTCTCGACATATTGCTGGCGCACGCCGGCGGTGAACTGGACGCGACCGTTCGCCACCGACATGGTGTCGGCGATGCCGAAGCTCGACAGATGCGTATCCGAGATTTTTGGCGGTGCTCCAACCGAGATCAGCGGCGTTGGGCTCGGACGCGGGCTATAGAGATTGGACGTGAAGGCCGTGCCCGTCGTGTTGATGATGCCGACGTCGCCTTCGGATCCCGTCGCGTCGAAATTGATCGCGTGGTGGATTGGCCCGGTATCCACCGAGGCGCGGAAGCCCGCCTGCACCGCCGCCTGGTCGCGGGTCTGGCTGTTCAGTCGCGGCGAACCGTCGAAATTGCCGTTGAGGTTGGTGAGCCTGATATCCGAATAAAGATACCTGGTCTCGCCCTGTACCACGCCAGCCTGGGCGTAGGCCGTCAGGTTTTCGGTGATGTCGACCTCACCCTGCACGAGGCCGAACTTGCCCTCGCCGTTCCAATAGCCCCAGCTTGGCATGAAGCTCGCCCGTGCATCCGGCGGCACCGGCACGCCGGTCAGGGCCGGACCAAGCACCACGTAGCGCGTCATGGCGTCGATGTTATTCTTCTCGTAACCGACATCCGCGGACAGACGGACGCGCTCGCCGCGGTAGTCGAGGCCGAGCGCTGCGGTCCCGAGCTCCTGGCTCTGGTTGGCGAGCTCGGTATCGCCATTGCGATAGCTGCCGTTGAATCGAACGCCGAATTCGTTGGCCTCGCCGAACCGGCGACCGACATCGAAATGCGTGCCGAACTGCGAGCGTGACGCATAGGTGTTGGTTAGCTGCGCGATCGGGTCGTCGCCGGCACGCTTGGTGACGAGATTGATGCTGCCGCCGACGCCACCGTCCGGCGGCATGCCGTTGAGCAGCGCGCCCGGTCCCTTCAGCACCTCGACGCGTTCGATCGCCGCCAGCGACGAGAACGAGAAACCCGATGCGATGCCGTACAATCCGTTGATGCCGTAGGCCGAACTCGGCACGTTGAAGCCGCGGATGGACACGAAGTCGAAGCCGTAGGCGCGCGGCGCGTAGGAGCGGATCGACGGCTCGTTGGCGAGCACGTCATCGAGCTTTCGCGCCTGCTGATCCTGGATCGTCTGCGCGGTGTAGCTCGTCTGGTTGAACGGCGTGTCCATCACGTTGCGATTGCCGAGCATGCCGACCTGGCTGCCCGAAGCCACCTGCCCGCCCGCATAGGACGGCGGCAGGCTGCCGATCATCCCGGTTGGCGGTGTCGTCCGCGCACGAGGCTCGACGGGGCGCGGAGCTGCACGCGGTGCAGTTGCGGCATTTTGGCGCGGTGCGACACGACGCGCTGCGCGCGGAGTTGGCGCGTGCACCTGCACGGCCGGAAGCTCGTGCGACGTCTGCGCAACGGCTGCGTCTCCGCCATCAATCGTCAACGCAAGTGCGCTTGCTGCAGCCAGAAGGGTTTTCTTGTGAAGTGTAGTCCCGCGCGTCATCAGATCAGTCGCCCCAAAATCCCCAGCCGACTTCTGTCGGCTACCGAGATCGCGACCTACAGGAGGTCGTGGTGCGGTCACAATGCGGCGGGCTTAGATTCCATCTAGCTTTTCACGCAGATTCAGAGATGAGATGCTGAACACAACTCGCCGCCGCGCACGGCGCGATTTGACAAAAGCGACGACGTTTGATCTTCGACGTTCATTTGTTTTTGATCTGCCGTCATCCACGAGAATTCAACTAAACAATCTCGCTTCGATACGTGCAGGCGCGTGTATGCAGCGAGGGCTTGCATGCACGACGTGCATTTGAACGGAAGAAACGACCTCCAACGGTCAGCCTAGCACCTTCTTCTGCAGATAGCTGAAGGCAACGAAGACCAGCACGGCGCCAAGGATCCGGAGCAGATAGAGCATGCCCTGAGGCCATCCATCATAGCGTACATCTTGGTGGCTCTTGTCCAAGTGGATGCCCGGTATCACTGAATCCAGAGCTAACAGGAAAGGACTTTTCGGTTGGTACGAACCTGCTGCCAGACGATTGGAGGCGTGCCAGAAGATTCCCCAGCCAAGCAGCACGAATCCGAGGATCCACAAGAAGCCTACTTCCGGATGGAAGCCGTAATCGGCTACAAGCCATGTGAAAGTGAGGCCAACAAAATCCAGCGACGCTATGTCCGCCCAGTGCCAGTCTTGGTTGTTCTTGGCAATCAGGATTTTGTCGGAGTTGTGGGTTTCACCCCGTTGTGCATATGACTTGGCGATCAGCGTATATGGCTCCAGGTCCGGGCGGCCGTTAGTGCGGATCCCGGCGTATGCATCCATGGCGCGGATGACCGGCATCGGGTCCGGACCGAGATAGGCATTGGCGAAGATGAACTGGTCGAGCTTGATCCGCTGGGGCGATGCGCCCGCAGGGCTGACCTGAAAGGTGAAGACCCCATGGTCCACGGACTCAGTGATGCTCAGCTCTGGTTTATTGGTGTCCCTGGAGCGGTTCCAGTCAGGCTGATGGATGAAGAGGTCGCCGACTTTCACGCGCTTCAAGTCGATGGCGTCGTAGGACCCTTCCAAGATTGATAACCGGTCCTCGATCCGTGCCGTATGAATCGTCAGTGCTCCATCTGGCTTCTCTGCATCGAATGGCGGCGGATTGGGACCCACATGGTCCGGTCCGACCTTCTTCGCGGTAACCGATACTTTATTCAGCAGGAAATGCTTGGCCGCTACCAATTGCATCTTGATGCTTGCCAAGTGGGAGTTCTCCAACCTGAGATCACCATCAAGGGTCGTATTCTGGATTACGAACCTCTCGACGTATGCGTTTTGTATATCCAGCGATTTCAGCGCCGCGGTGTCGATAACGAGTCGGTCGGTACTGAACCCGAACAACCTGAGCGGCACGTTCCACGTGTGATGCCTCAATTCCGGGTCGCCGAAAATCATCGCCAGAAATTTGCTGCTGAGCGTTCGCGATTCGTCGGTGGCCAGCTTCTCGGGGTTCTCATTGTTCGCCTTTCGAAGAGCTTCAAGCTTCTGCCGGTACACGGCATCGCGCTTGGGTGAATCCTTGTCCCCCTGTCTGTCCGCGTAGTCGTTCGCTTCCTTCTCGTCGAAATCGACGTTGAGATGCCGGCAGATTTGTTGCCATGCCCATACCTCAGGTTCCGACCAGGCGTCGGAAGCCTTCTTCTCGCACTTTTTTGCGTCGACAATGAAGACGGCGGTTGCTGTCGGGTCTTCCGATGGCGTGCCGTTAGGCTGATCCGCGGGTTTGAAGGTAGCCTGGGCAGCACACGTGGCAGAGGCCGAGATCAGGCAGATGCTGCAGCAGGCGACAAAAGCAACAACCGATCCCCGCTTACGCCAACGCTGTATCCATTCCAAACAAGCTGTGCTTTGCATGGCCGTGCCCTCCGGCATCGGATGGATCATCATCAATTTAACAGGAAATTCCCACAGGCAATGTGATCAGCTTCACACCGTTCGCGGTGTTCAGTACGGACTGCGGTGCGGGCATCTGCCTGATGCCCGAGGTCATCGCATCGATGCGATCGGCATGCTTCCGTTGCGAAGGCGGCGAATGCCTGGTTTGCGTCCAGAAGCGAACGTTCGCCCACGATCGGACAGAAGCAACTTTTTTCCTAAAGCCGTCGCCACCGTCGTTGATCGGTCATGGTCTCTGAGACAGAATTGGCCAATCGAAATTTGCGTGAATCGCTCCAAATCAGAAACTTATGACCAAGCCCGCGAGCAACGCCCCTATCGCCGAAATCTTCCATGCCTACTGGAAATCCGACTGGCGGGCGCTGTCGCTGGTGGCGGCGATCGTTTTCCTGTCGAGCGCGAGCGGCATCGCTGCGCCGTACCTGTTCTCCCGCCTGGTGGACCGGCTGACCAAGGAGACTGTTGTCTCGGACCTTCTATGGGCGTTCCTGCTCTACGCGGCGCTGGTGGGACTGGCCTCGGCGCTGCAGCGCGCGGTGCAACATCTGTCGGTGATGACGGCCGAAAACCTCGGATTCATCGTAAGCACGCGGTTCTTCGAACGCATCTTGAGGAAAAGATCCGACTTCTTCGTCGAGCATAACCCGGCCGAGATCCAGACTGCCGGCGCCCAGGGGCGCGGCGCACTGACGACGATCATGCACATCGCGCTGATCGTGTTCATCCCGGGCGCGACGCAGATCGCCCTCACGCTCGTCACCCTCGGCGCTCTCTTGAGTATCGAGGTCGTGGCGATCGTCGCCGCTTACGGCGCCGCCATGATCACGATGACATTCGTCTCGACGCGTCGATCGCAGGCCCTTCTCGACGCTGCCGTCTCGGCTGCGCAGGAAAATGCTCGATTCGTCGGCAACGCGATGAACGCGATGGAGACGTTGCGTCATCTCGGCAGTCATGCATGGATGAGCAGCCGCTTTACCGAGAAGGCTCGTGCGGTAAAGGATAGCTGGCGGGCTTACACATTCCGTCGCGCCGGCTCGTCGGCCCTGTTGGGCCTGGGTCTCTCGATCCAATTCGCCGTCAATTTCCTGCTGTTGCTGCCTCGCTATCAGGCCGGAGCGACGACGGTCGGCGATATCGTGCTGTTCAACGCCCTGTTGCTCCAGCTCAACCTGCCTTTCGAGATGATCGCCCAGACGATGGATAGTTTCGCGCGTTCCCGAGCGCAACTCATCCCGCTCGCCGACATGTGGCGGGCTCCCGAAGAGAGTGAATCCTTGCATGCAGAGACCTTCGTCCCCCGAGAGGGACGCATCATCTTCGACGATATCAGGTACGATTACGGCAACGGTCGTGGGGTCGATGGGATCAGCTTTACGGCGAGCCGCGGCTCCATCACGTTTATCGTAGGCGAGACCGGCTCCGGAAAGTCGACCATCTTCAAGCTCGCGCTGAAATCCATCGAGCCGCATTCAGGTCGCATTCTCGTCGACGACATCGATCTCCTGCGCATCGCGCGCGCTGACTGGTACCGCGCCATAGCGGTTGTGCCTCAGGACGTCGTGCTGCTCAACGAAAGCCTTGCAGACAACATCATTCTGGGCCGCACACGAGATGAGGCCCGGCTTCGTGACGTCTCGGAAAAGGCGGCTATCCTGTCGTTCATCGATGCGCTCCCGGAGGGCTTCGAGACCAGGGTCGGCGAACGCGGCCTGAAGCTATCGGGCGGAGAGCGCCAGCGCATCGCGATCGCCCGCGCTTTGTATGGCAACCCGACCGTTCTTTTCCTCGACGAGGCGAGCTCTGCGCTCGATGACGCAACCGAGCGGGACATCATGAACCACGTTCGTACCCTCGTTCGCGATGTCACGGTGCTGGCCATCACGCACCGAAGGTCCGTTCTTGGCGAGGCGGACAATGTCGTGGACTTAAGCGATCCCGGGCAATCCCGCACCCCAGGGATTCCCGCATTGGCGCCGCTGTTAAAGGATTAGCACCGTAGCCCGGGTGGAGCGGAACGCGTAACCCGGGGCCGTTCGCAAACGCCGGTACAGATTTCCCGGGTTACGCGTTCCGCTCCACCCGGGCTACAAGCTACAGGCCGTAAGTCGGCACGACGCCAGCCGCCCTGCGAGCGGAACCAGGCCTCGCCGGGATCGTTGACTCCGCGGACAATGACGCGGGTAGAACGAGATGACGACCGACAGGCAGCGCAGATACAGGAAGGATCTTCTGATCGCATCCGCCCTGTTTGTGGGCGGACTTGTGATTTCGACCGCTTCGCTGGTCGAGATTGCCGCGCGCCAATCCGAGGAGGTGGCGCAGGCAACGCCGCCAGTGCAGTCGTCCCCGCCCGAGCCGCAGACGAAGCCAGCCGAATCAAAGCCGGGCGGCGAGCGGCCGACCACGCCGGCGCCCGAACCCGCACGTCCCGACCCGCAGGCACAGAAGGCCGGCGCGCAGCCCGCGCTGCCACCCGCGCCCGCGGAAAAGACCGCGCCGCCGGTCCAGCAGAAGTGATTTCCTCGCGTTCCCGGGACCGGCCTGAACGGACCCTGCCGAATTTACAGTCTCGCCTGCGTCCCTCTGCCGCCGCATAATCCTGGTCGCCAGCGACACGCCAACGACCTATGGGGTCAGCAGATGAAGATCGACGACGTCAGGCGAAGTGCCTATTCGATGCCGCTCACCAGCCCCGCGTTTCCGCCGGGGCCCTATCGCTTCTTCAACCGCGAATATTTCGTCATCACTTACAGGACCGATCCCGAAGCGCTCGCCGCCGTGGTGCCGGAGCCGCTCGAGGTCGCCGAGCCCGTGGTGAAATATGAGTTCATCCGGATGCCCGACTCCACCGGCTTCGGCGACTACACCGAGACCGGTCAGGTGATCCCCGTTCGCCTGAAAGGGGAGGAAGGGGCTTACACCCACGCGATGTATCTGGACGACGAAGGGCCGATCGCCGGCGGCCGCGAGCTCTGGGGATTTCCGAAGAAACTGGCGAGGCCGAAGATCGAGGTCGAGAGCGACGTGCTGGTCGGCACGCTGCATTACGGCTCGGTGCTCTGCGCCTCCGGCACCATGGGCTATAAGCACCGCCCCGTCGATCATGACGCCGTGCTGAAGAGCATGAAGGCGCCGAACTTCATCCTGAAAATCATCCCGCATGTTGACGGCAGCCCGCGCATCTGCGAACTCGTACGCTTTCATCTCGAAGACATCACGCTGAAGGAAGCCTGGACCGGTCCTGCCGCCCTCGGCCTGTTTCCGCACGCGCTCTGCGACGTCGCGCGCCTGCCGGTGCGCGAGGTCGTCTCCGCCCTGCATTTCAAGGCGGACCTGACGCTGGGGCTCGGCACGGTGGCGTTCGATTATATGGCGAAGTGACGAAGGCGGCGGCGCGAGACTCCCGATCTCGTCATGGCCGGGCTTGACCCGGCCATCCGCGTCTTGGCCAACCGAGGCAGAGTGTGAATGCACGGCGCGAGGCCGCGCATGACCGTCCGAGCCGCAGCGCCAGCCCGGCATGCGTCACGGATCACCGATCAGGTGGCGCTATCCACGGGCGGCTGCGCTGTGGCTTTAACCGCCGAAGATTGGGGGCGCGACAAGAGTGCTATTAGTGCCGAAAGACTCAGTCCGGCCGATACGATCACTATCGATCGGCCTAGGGTATCTATAAGCAGTCCGAACCCAAGGGGCGCGAACGCTTGGCAAATGCGGGATGGTGCGCCGATCAAGCCAAGCCGATAGGCGTAGTTCTCCGGTCCGAAAATCGCCAACGGGAGCGTTCCCCGTGCGATGGTCAGGATACCATTGCCGGCCCCATGTAGCAGAGCGAAAGCGGCGGCCGCACCACCGCCGAAAATGCCGATTGCGCACGCTCCGATGGGATGAGTGATACAGGCAAGTCGTGTCGAGACGAGCGGGTGAAAACGATTAAGAAGGCTTGCTTCTATCATACGGGCTGCGACTTGGGCGGGTCCGATCATCATGCCGGCGAACACCGCCTGCGCTGGCGTCGCACCGAATGCTTCGACGATCCGTGGCAGATGCGCGGCCATCGCCGATGTCACCGTCCAAGCGGCCGCGAACGCGAATGAGAGCAGGACCATGGTTCGGTCGATCGGAATATGCGGCTTCGTCACGGGTCCTTCTGAGCGGACCGGTTTTGCCGCGCTGGGCAGCGCGAGATTGAGGGGTAGACCGATAACGACGTGCGCGATCGCCCAAGCGTAGCAGGTTTCCCGCCAACCGATCGTCTCGAGCCCGAACGAACTCAGTGGCCAGCCGACGGTACTGGCAAAGCCGGCAATCAGCGTGATGCCGGTGATCGAGGCGCGTGCGTCGCTGCCGTAGATGCGTCCCAACGCTCCAAACGCCGCATCGTAGAGTCCGAGGCCCATGCCGATGCCGAGCAGGAGCCACGCCGCCGACATCGCCCACACAGAAGCCGATGCGCCAAGCAACGCGAGCCCGGCTGCAAGAACCACATTCGAGATACAGAGGACCTGCCTCCCTCCGACGCGGTCGATCTGGCGGCCGACGCGTGGACCCAGTAATCCGGAGATGACAAGGGACGTCGAGAAGGCCGCGAAGAACCAGTTGGTCGAAATTCCGAGATCGCGGGCGATCGGATCTGCCAGGATCGCCGGCAGATAATAGCTCGATCCCCAGGCCAGCGTTTGGGCGGTCCCAAGCGCGGCGACCACCCGCAAGCGTTGTCTGTCCACTTCCGCGTCCTCAGGAGCAGCCGCATCCGGACTTGCCGGCGGCCTTCGCCACGGCATCGTCGGAGCAGCAGGCGTCGATGCCGGCCGGTGCCGGCCCGCCGCAGCAGCCGGATGCAGCGATCCCGCCGTCAACGCCGCCGCGCGTGCAGACGCCGGTTTCGGGGAGTTCGAGTTCGACGCGCTCGGCGGCTTCTTTGTCGCCAGCGATATTGGCGGCGATCGAGCGCACCTGTTCGTAGCCGGTGATCATCAGGAAGGTTGGCGCCCGACCGTAGGATTTCATGCCGGCGAAGTAGAAGCCCGGATCGTCCTGCTGCAGTTCGCGCGCGCCGTGCGGGCGCACGGTGCCGCAGGAGTGCTCGTTGGGATCGATCAGCGGTGCGAGCGCGACCGGCGCCTCGATCGCGGCATCGAGCCGGAGCCGAATCTCGCTGAGGAAGGAGTGGTCCGGACGGAAGCCGGTTGCGATGACCAGCTCGTCGGCGACGACGCTGCGTCCACAGCAGGCTGACGAAGTCGCGATCCGAAGCCGGCCGTCGATCGGCGAGATCGCCGAGACGGAAAATTCGGCCTCAACCTGCACCTGGCCTGATGCGACCAGCGAGGCGAAGTGGGTGCCGAGTTCGCCACGCGCCGCCAGCTTGTCGTTCGCGCCGCCTCCGAAGGTTTTGGCAGGATCATTGCCGCGGAGCAGCAAGATCGGGCGGGTGCCCGGCACCTGACGGGCCAGCGTCGCCAGGTCGGTCAGGGTACCGATCGCCGAATGTCCCGCGCCAAGTACGGCGACGGCTTTGCCAGCGTAGCGGTCGCGGTCTTTGCCGAGCACGTCCGGCATGCCGTAGGCGATCTTCGCTTGGGCCTCTCGTTCGCCGATCGCCGGAAGGCCGTTGGCGCCGGCGGGATTCGGCGAGAACCACGTTCCGGATGCGTCGATGACGGCATCGGCGCGGAGGGTCTCAGGCCCCTTGCCGTTCTGGTAGCGTATCTCAAAGGGTGCAGCCTCTCGGCCCTTCGTCCTCGCCTTGTCAAAGCCGGCACGGGCAATGGCGGTGACGCGGCTCGATGTGCGGATAGTGTCCTTCAGGTGCGTGCGCGTCGCGAGCGGTACAAGATACTGGGCCAGGAGTTCGCCGCCGGTCGGATAGACCTGTGGGTCCGGCGAATTCCAGCCTGTTGGCGCGAGCAACCGTGCGGCGGCCCGGTCGACGTTGTATTCCCAAGGTGAAAAGAGCTGGACGTGTTGCCATTGACGGACCGCATGTCCGGCTTCTGGTCCGGACTCGAGCACGACGGGCGTCATGCCGCGCTCTAACACGTGCGCGGCCGCAGCCAGGCCGACGGGGCCGGCTCCTATGATCGCGACGGTCTTTCCTGCGCTCATTTCCCGCTCCTATCCTTCTAGAATTATCGAATGAGTTGGCAAAAAAATCAGGCCGCTGTCTGCGCTTTCTCGCATTGGGTCTCGTCGACGCAGCACTCGGCAACGAGGAAATCCACCAAACCCTGCATGGTGTCGTATTCGGCGTGGCAAACCAGCGTCGTGCTCTCGCGCACCTGCGAGATCAGACCGACGGAGACGAGCGTCTTGATATGGTGCGACAGTGTCGAGGCCGGAACCTTGAGCCGCTCCTGCAGGCGCCCGACCGGCATGCCTGCACGTCCGGCGCGGACCAGCGCGCGATAGATTTTCAACCTGGTCGGGTTGCCTAGCGCTTCGAGGCGGGCTGCTGCATCATCGATCTTCACGAAGTGCAGGATGAGCGCGGACAGTGTATTTGTCAAACTGTATTTCTAGAATATTGGAAATAGTGCCGGTCCACCGGTCTCCTTGCACGCGGATTTTTTGAGTTCACTCCATCCGATATTTCCATAAGTCTGGATATATGGAAACTGAAGAAGCAGTCTTGGCCCTCGCGGCCCTCTCACAAGCGACCCGCCTTGAGGCCTTCCGGACGTTAGTCAGCCACGAACCTGACGGCCTTGCGGCTGGCGATCTTGCCCGTCTGCTCGAAGTTCTGCCGAACACGCTGTCGGCGCATCTGTCGATTTTAACCCGCGCGCGGCTTGTGACATCCGAACGGCATAGTCGCTCGATCGTCTATCGCGCCAATCTGGCTGAATTCCGCGACGTCGCCGTGTTCCTGCTCCGGGATTGCTGCGACGGACGACCGGAGGTCTGCACGCCGGTCGTCGAAAGTCTGCAGTCCTGTTGTTCTCCGAAGCGAAAGGAGCGAACCCGTGGCTGACAACCTCTACAACGTCCTGTTCCTCTGCACCGGTAACTCGGCGCGCTTGGGCGCGAAGCAGCCAACGCCGAGGGCCGGCTGATGGAGGCCTTCGACCTTTCGCGACGCTTGGCGGCCGAGGCATTGGGCACCGGAATTCTCGTCGCCACCGTGGTCGGGTCCGGCATCATGGCCGAGACCCTGACCAAAGATGTCGCTCTCGCGCTTCTCTGCAATACGCTGCCGACTGGCGCAATCCTGGTTGTGCTGATCAGCGTGCTCGGACCGATCTCCGGAGCGCATTTCAATCCAGCCGTAACGCTCGTCTTCACCGGCAAACGCGAGTTGCCGGCGAATGAGGCTGCACTGTATGCGATAGCGCAGATCGCAGGTGGCATCGCCGGAACGATGGCCGCGCATTTGATGTTCGCTCTGCCGGTGATCGACGTCTCGACCAAAATGCGGACAGGTGGACCGCAATGGTTTGCGGAGGCCGTGGCAGCTTTTGGCCTGATCACAACGATTCTGGCTGGCATCCGTTTTCAGCGCGCCGCCGTTCCCTGGCTGGTGGGCCTGTACATTACGGCCGCGTACTGGTTTACCGCCTCGACATCGTTCGCCAATCCGGCCGTGGCGATCGCGCGTTCGCTGACGAACACGTTTGCAGGCATTCGCCCGATAGATTTGCCTGGCTTCATCCTTGCGGAACTATGCGGAGCGCTCGTCGGCATGCTGTTGATGACTTGGCTGCTCGGGCGACCTCAGGCGCGCGGGCCGGTCCCAATAGCGGAGACAACCAGATGAGCGTCACCATTTATCACAACCCGGCTTGCGGCACGTCCCGCAACACGCTCGCCATGATCCGGCAGAGCGGCGTCGAGCCCACCGTCATCGAGTATCTCAAGACGCCACCGTCGCGCGAGCGGCTGATGGAGCTGATCACCGCGATGGGCATCGCGGTGCGCGCCCTGCTGCGCGAGAAGGGCACGCCCTACAAGGAGCTTGGCCTTGATGATCCGAAATGGTCGGACGACGAATTGCTGGATTTCATGATGGCGCATCCCATCCTGATCAACCGTCCCATCGTGGTTACCCCGAAGGGCGTGCGGCTTTGCCGGCCGTCCGAGGCGGTCATCGACCTTCTGGAGAATCCGGTCGGACGTTTCGTGAAGGAAGATGGCGAGGTCGTTGAAGGCCGCAGATAAATTCCGGCCTCGCAAAAGTAGCCTCCGTCATTCCGGGGCGGCGCGCAGCGCCGAACCCGGAATCGATTTCTCCGCCTGCGCCCGCGGCCCGATGGATTCCGGGCTCGCGCTTACGCGCGCCCCGGAATGACGAGAGGAGCGCGCGCGTCAGCGCACCAGCACGTTCCGGAACTGCCAGGGATCGGAGGTGTCGATATCCTCCGGGAACAGGCCGGGCCGGTCGGCGAGCGGGGTCCAGTCGGTGTAGAAACCCTTCACCGGGCCGAGATAGGGCCGCTGGATTTCCAGGCAGCGGTGAAAATCCAGCTCGTCGGCTTCGACGATGCCGGCTTCCGGATTTTCCAACGCCCAGACCATGCCGGCGAGCACGGCCGAGGACACCTGCATGCCGGTGGCGTTCTGGTAAGGCGCGATCTGGCGGGTCTCCTCGATCGAGAGCTGCGAGCCGTACCAATAGGCGTTCTTGGCGTGGCCGTAGAGCAGCACGCCGAGCTCGTCGATGCCGTCCTCGATCTCGTTCTCGTCCAGGATGTGCCATTTCGGCTGCATCCGCCCCGCAGCGCCGAACATCTCGTGCAGCGACAGCACGGCGTCGTTGGCCGGGTGGTAGGCGTAGTGGCAGGTCGGGCGATAGATCACCTTCTCGCCGTCGCGCACGGTGAAATAATCCGCGATCGAGATCGCCTCGTTGTGGGTGACCAGGAAGCCGTATTGCGCGCCGGGCGTCGGGCACCAGGAGCGCACGCGGGTGTTGGCGCCGGGCTGCAGCAGATAGATCGCGGCCTGGCAACCATGCGCGTGCGTGCGGCCGTTCTCAGGCATCCACTTCTCGTTGGTGCCCCAGCCGAGCTCGGCCGGCTGCAGGCCCTCGGAGACGAAGCCCTCGACTGACCAGGTGTTGACGAAGACGTTCATCGGCTTCGGCTTCTTGGAGCGCTGGGTGTCGCGCTCGGCGATGTGGATGCCCTTGACGCCGAGCTTGTAGGCGAGCTGGCCCCAGCCCTCGCGGCTTTTCGGCTCGTTGAATTCGACGCCGGTGTCGCGGGCGATGTTGAGCAGCGCCTGCTTGACGAACCAGGACACCATGCCGGGATTGGCGCCGCAGGTCGAGACCGCGGTGGTGCCGCCCGGGTTCTTGCGCTTGGCTGCAAGCAGCGTCTCGCGCAGCGCATAGTTCGAACGCCCTTCGGTGCCGATGTTCTTGTCGAAATAGAAGCCGTGCCACGGCTCGATCACGGTGTCGACATAGAGCGCGCCGATCTCGCGGCACAGCGTCATGATGTCGACCGAGGAGGTGTCGACCGAGAGGTTGACGCAGAAGCCCTGACCGCCGCCGGCGGTCAGGAGCGGCACCAGCAGTTCGCGGTAATTGTCGCGGGTGACGCCATCCTTGATGAAGCGCACGCCGTGCTTCCTGGCGAGCTCGCCATCCTCGTGCGGATCGATGATGACGAAGCGCGACTTGTCATAATCGAAATGCCGCTCGATCAGAGGCAGCGTGCCTTTGCCGATCGAGCCGAAGCCGATCATGACAATGGGGCCGGAAATCTTGGCGTGGATCTGCGAGGAGGGGCTCATCATTTTCTCCAGGAGATGGCTCGAGCGGGTGGATGGTTGGTGGACGTTGATGGATCAGGCAGTGCGTCGTTTCGCGGTGACTTCGATCTCGACCTTCATCTCGGGCTTGTAGAGCCCTGCGACGATCAAGAGCGTGGCGGCCGGGCGGATGTCGCCGAGGAACTCGCCGCAGACCGCGAAGTGGGCATCCGCGTCCTTGGCGTCCGTCAGGTAGTAGGTCGCGCGGACGATGTCGGCCAGCGCGAAGCCGCCTTCCTTCAGGGCGGCCTCGATGGTCTTGAAACAGTTCCGTGACTGGCTCGTGACATCATCAGGCATCGTCATCGTCGTGTAGTCATAGCCGGTGGTTCCAGCGACGAAGGCGAAATCGCCGTCGATCACGGCGCGGCTGTAGCCGGCAGTCTTCTCGAAAGGCGAGCCGGTCGAGATCAGGCGGCGGGACATTCAGGACCTCCTATTCTCAGCGTTGCGCGACATAAGGGTACTTGCGCGGGTTTACGGGATTTTCCCGCCCGCGCAACCTTCGGTTCTGGTTTCGCGGGTTAGCGGGAGTGCTGGGTCGTGTCGGCGGCGGGCGCGGACGGCGAACTCCAGCGGCGCACGAAGATGTCCCTGACGATCATGACCGAGATCAGGATCAGGACGATGGTGGTAATGACGCTGCGCAGAACTGGACGCGCGACGTCGCTGGTTGCGGGAAGGTCTTCGGCCATGATCGCAACCGTCACGCGGCCTGCGGCACGGAGCGCAATGCGCGTGCCTTGCGTTTGAGCAGCAGTGCGCCGGTCGCGGTGATCATGCCGCAGGCGCCGTCGAGCGCGCCCTCGGAGAGTTCGAGACCGAGCAGCCGGTCGCGCTCGAACGGGCCGGGCAGCGCCACTTCGCTCATCTTCTCCGGCGAGAAGCCGAAGCGGGCGTAGTAGGGCGCATCACCGAGCAGGATCACCGCGCCATGGCCGCGCGCCCGTGCGATCTCGATCGCGCGATCCATCAGCGCGGCGCCGACGCCGAGGCCGCGGCAGGTGGAATCCACCGCCAGCGGCCCCAGCATCAGCGCGGGTCTGCCCCCGGCGCTGACGTGCCACAACCGCAACGTTCCGACCAGCCGGCCACGTGCGACCGCCGACAGGGCAAGGCCTTCGGCGGGCGCGCGTCCGTCGCGCAGGCGCTGGCATGTGCGCTGATGGCGGTTCTCGCCAAAGCAGGCATCCAGCAGCATTTCACGCGCCTCGACGTCCGAGGAACGCTCCGCACGGATCACGAACGGAGCGGCGCTCGGGGTGAGGGCAACGGTGGTCTTCCGCAAAGCAGTCATGGCACGTCAGTCCCCGCTTCCAGCGGCGGGGCGCACCGGTGGAAGCGTCGTTCAGAATTCGAAATGTCGGGGAGGGAGCCGGCAGGCCGGCTCCCTGGTTCGTCGATCCTTAAAGGCGGATCAGATGTGGTAGGTCCTCAACGGCGGGATGCCGTTGAAGGCCACCGACGAGTAGGTCGACGTATAGGCGCCGGTGCCTTCGATCAGCAGCTTGTCGCCGATCTCGAGCGTCACCGGAAGCGGATACGGCAGCTTCTCGTACAGCACATCGGCCGAATCGCAGGTCGGGCCAGCGAGCACGCACGGCGTCATGTCCGCCCCGTCATGCGGGGTGCGGATCGCATAACGGATCGATTCGTCCATCGTCTCGGCGAGACCGCCGAACTTGCCGATGTCGAGATAGACCCAGCGCACCTCGTCCTCGTCGCTCTTCCTGGAGATCAGAACGACTTCGGTCTCGATGATGCCGGCATTGCCGACCATGCCGCGGCCAGGCTCGATGATCGTCTCCGGGATCTGGTTGCCGAAATGCTTGCGCAGCGCGCGGAAGATCGACCGGCCATACTGCACGACCGGCGGAACGTCCTTCAGGTACTTGGTCGGGAAGCCGCCGCCCATGTTGACCATGGACAGGTTGATGCCGCGCTCGGCGCAGTCGCGGAACACGGTCGAGGCCATCGCCAGCGCGCGGTCCCACGCCTTCACCTTGCGCTGCTGCGAGCCGACATGGAAGGAGATGCCGACCGGCTCCAGTCCCAGCCGCTTGGCGAGGTCGAGCACGTCGACCGCCATCTCCGGGTCGCAGCCGAACTTGCGCGACAGCGGCCATTCGGCGCCGGCGCAGTCATAGAGGATGCGGCAGAACACCTTGGCGCCGGGAGCGGCACGGGCGACCTTCTCGACCTCGGCGGCGCAGTCGACCGCGAACAGGCGAATGCCGAGCGCGAAGGCACGCGCGATGTCGCGCTCCTTCTTGATCGTGTTGCCATAGGAGATGCGGTCCGGCGTCGCGCCTGCGGCCAGCGCCATCTCGATCTCGGCAACGGTCGCGGTGTCGAAGCAGGAGCCGAGCGCGGCGAGCAGCGACAGCACTTCCGGCGCCGGGTTGGCCTTCACCGCGTAGAACACGCGGCTGTCCGGCAACGCCTTCGCGAAGCTCTGGTAGTTGTCGCGCACGACTTCGAGGTCGACGACGAGGCACGGCTCGGTGTCGAGGCCCTCGCTGCGGCGGTGACGCAGGAATTCCTGGATGCGCTCGGTCATGGCACTCTCCCAACGACCCCAGCGACGGGGCCGCATTTCAAGAACAAGACGTCGGATAGGAGCCCTCTGGCCGCATCGCGCGATGGAGGCGCAACGAAGCCAAAAAACTCAAACCAGACTGTGCTGCCGTGGATTGGTTGGGAGATTTCCCGCCCGCTCACCTGGCAATGAAGGACAAGCCTTTTCAGTAGCCCGCGCCGGCGTTGGAATGCCGGTAGAGACCAAAAAAGCCCGCTCCGTCGTTGCTTTAAGTCGCGTCCCCCGTTGAGAGCGGGGTGCGCCGGTTCGCCTCCGGCTGCCAGTCACGGTTGCAAGAGATGGAGAGACCTTCATCGGCATCCCTTGAGAGAGATGCTGGCCGCATCAGAGGCGACCCTCGGTTCTTCATCCCTTGGCGGCTGTCCGGCCTCTTGTCCGGATACCTACCGACTGACACACGACCACAGGCACGTGCGAAATTGGGCAAGGTTGGAAATAAGTGTTTTGACTCAGCCGCGCAAGAATTTTTTTCCGATGCGCGCAGATTTCCCTAACGCGAGCTTGCGATCGTTTGTCGCTGCACGCGCGGAAGCGCCGAACATGAACGGCCGTTAAGAGAAGCTAGCAGTCGGCTGCGCGTTTGGAGCCTTCTGCCACAGTGTTTTCGCAGTCGCGCCTCACGCGCGCCGCGTGAACGGCTCGATGCGCTGCGCCGCGCGGATGAACGCGATCATCACGAGGACGCCGAGCGCGAACAACACCGCTTGCAGGATGTGCGCGGCGGTGTCCTCGAGCCCGAACAGGATCGCAAGCGCCCAGCCGCCGGCGAAGGCCGCGCCGAACACTTCCGCGCCGATCAGGATCGCCGCGCTGATCACGGTGATCACGCTCGGCCAGGCGATCTGGCGGTTGCCGGTGGAGGAGGGCTGCGGGTTCATTGAAGAAGATCCTTTTTGAGGGGCGCAATGTCCCTGAAATGGGCCCTGCGATCAAGCGCAAAAGGCCCAAAATTGCCGCAGGACATGGTATACATTGCCGCAATATCCGGGACAAAAACGGGATTTCGCATGTCGGCAAGCTCGCAAGTTTCAGGTGCCTCGCAAGGCTCGGCCAACCCGCTGCTGCAGGGCTGGCAGACGCCGTTCGAGACGCCGCCTTTCGACGAGATCAAGCCCGAGCATTTCCTCACCGCCTTCGAGCAGGCCTTTGCCGATCACTCCGCCGAGATCGCCGCGATCGTCCATGATCCGGCGGCGCCGGACTTCGCCAACACCATCACCGCGCTGGAGCGCTCCGGCAAGCTGCTCTCCAAGGTCGCGGCGGTGTTCTACGACCTGGTGTCGGCGCATTCGAACCCGGCGATCCTGGAGATCGACAAGGAAGTCTCCTTGCGGATGGCGCGGCACTGGAACCCGATCATGATGAATGCTGTGCTGTTCGGCCGCATCGCGCTGCTGCACCAGAACCGCGCCTCGCTCGGCCTGAGCGGGGAGCAATTGCGGCTCCTGGAGCGCACCTATACCCGCTTCCGCCGCGCCGGCGCCGGCCTCGACGAGGCCGCAAAGGCGCGGATGGCCGAGATCAACGAGCGGCTCGCCCATCTCGGCACCAGCTTCAGCCACCATCTGCTCGGCGACGAGCAGGAGTGGTTCATGGAGCTCGGCGAGGACGACCGTGCCGGGCTGTCGGACAGCTTTGTCGCCGCCGCCAAGGCTGCGGCGGAAGAGCGCGGGATGGCCGGCAAGGCGATCGTGACGCTGTCGCGCTCTTCGGTCGAGCCGTTCCTGAAAACCTCGGACCGACGCGACCTGCGCGAAAAGGTCTTCAAGGCCTTCACCGCGCGCGGCGACAACGGCAACGCCCACGACAACAACGAGACCATCGTCGAGATCCTGGCGCTGCGCGAGGAGACCGCTGGCATCATGGGCTTCTCGAACTACGCCACCTACCGGCTCGAGGATTCCATGGCGAAAACGCCGGAGGCCGTGCGCGGCCTGCTGGAGCGGGTCTGGAAGCCGGCGAGGGCGCGGGCGCTCGCCGATCGCGACGCGATGCAGGCGCTGATCGCGGAGGAGGGCGGCAATTTCACGCTCGCGGCCTGGGACTGGCGCTACTACGCCGAGAAGCTCCGGCAGATCAGCGCCAATTTTGACGACGCCGCGATCAAGCCATATCTCGTGCTCGACCACATGATCGAGGCCGCCTTCGACTGCGCCACCCGCTTGTTCGGCGTCACCTTCGAGGAGCGCAAGGATATCCCGGCCTGGCACCCGGACGTCCGGGTCTGGGAGGTCAAGGACCGCGACGGCAAGCACAAGGCGCTGTTCTATGGCGACTACTACGCCCGCCCCTCGAAGCGCTCCGGCGCCTGGATGACCTCGCTGCGCGACCAGCAGAAGCTCGACGGCGCGGTGGCGCCGCTCGTCATCAATGTCTGCAATTTCGCCAAGGGCGCGGGCGGCGAGCCGGCGCTGCTGTCGCCGGACGATGCCCGCACCCTGTTTCACGAATTCGGCCACGGCCTGCACGGCATGCTGTCCAACGTGACCTATCCCTCGCTGTCGGGCACCTCGGTGTTTACCGATTTCGTCGAGCTACCGTCGCAGCTCTACGAGCACTGGCAGGAGCGGGGGGAGGTGCTGCAGCGCTTCGCCAAGCACTACCAGACCGGCGAGCCGCTGCCGGACGACCTGCTGCAGCGCTTCCTCGCCGCGCGAAAGTTCAACCAGGGTTTTGCCACCGTGGAGTTCGTCTCCTCGGCGCTGATCGACCTCGAATTCCACACCCAGCCGGCCGAAGCCAGCCGCGACATCAGGGCCTTCGAGAAGCAGGAGCTCGAGAAGATCGGCATGCCCGCCGAGATCGCGCTGCGGCACCGGCCGACCCAGTTCGGCCACATCTTCTCCGGCGACCACTACGCCGCCGGCTATTACAGCTACATGTGGTCGGAGGTGATGGACGCGGACGCCTTCGGCGCCTTCGAGGAGGCCGGCGATATCTTCGATCCCGCGACCGCAAAGCGCCTGCTCGACGACATCTATTCGTCGGGGGGCTCGCGCGATCCGGAGGAGGCCTACGTCGCCTTCCGCGGCCGCGAGCCGGAGCCGGATGCGCTGCTCCGCCGGCGCGGGCTGCTTGAGACGGCCGAGGCCGCCTGAAGTGAGGCGCATGTCCCGCAACTGGCTCGGCCTCTTGGTCGCCGGAGCCGTAATGTTCGGCGCGGCCGCCGCACAAGCCCACCCGCATGTCTGGATCACCGCCAGGAGCGAGGTGATCTATGCGCCCGACGGCACCATCACCGGCGTCCGCCACGCCTGGACTTTCGACGACATGTTCTCGACCTATGCGCTGCAGGGCATCGAGGCCAAGACCAAGGGCGCCTACACCCGCGAGGAACTGGCGCCGCTCGCCCAGACCAATGTCGAGTCGCTGAATGAATACGCCTACTTCACCTTCGCCAAGGCCGACGGCAGGAAGCAGAAATTCACTGAACCGATCGACTATTTCCTCGAATACAACAACACGGAATTGACGCTGCACTTCACGCTGCCGGCGAAGACGCCGTTCAAGACCAGGCAGCTCTCGCTCGAAGTGTTCGACCCCGCCTTCTTCATCGACTTCAAATATGCCGACAAGGACCCGGTCAAGCTGGTCGGCGCACCGGCCGACTGCAAGCTGCAATTCCAGCGGCCGAATGACGGCACCGCGAGCGCGCAACAGCTCGGCGAGCAGAACTTCCTGAACGGCGATAGCTCCAACTTCGGCGCGATGTTCGCCAACAAGATCGTGGTGGAGTGCCCATGAAGCAGGGATCGTCTTTCGCGCGGGGCCTGGCGATTGCCGCCGTGGCGCTCGCAGCCTTCGTGCTGGCCGATGCCGCGATGCATGCGCTATCAGCGCAAAATCCGTTCGGGGCCCCGCGACGGGCGGCCGAGCCGCAGGTCGGCGGTATCATCGGCTGGCTGCTCGCCAAGCAGGGCGAGTTCTACCGAGAGATTTCTTCGACCATCCGTGCCGCCAAGACCGATGGCTATGCGGTCTGGACGCTGCTCGGGGTCTCCTTCGCCTATGGGATCTTCCATGCCGCCGGTCCCGGCCATGGCAAGGCCGTGATCTCCTCTTATCTCGTCGCCAACCGGGAAACCGCCTGGCGCGGCATCGCGCTGTCGTTTGCCTCGGCCCTGCTGCAGGCAGTCGTGGCCGTGGTGTTCGTCGTCATCGGCGCCTGGCTGCTCAACGCCACCGCGAAAACCTCGTGCGGCGCGGAAAAAGTGATCGAGATCGCCAGCTATGCCCTGATTGCGGCATTTGGCGCGCGGCTGGTCTGGAGCAAGGGCGGCGGCTTCTTCCGCGCGCTGCAGGCGCATGTGCCGCAGCCGGCCATCGCCGGCGTCCCACTTCGTCGCCATGATCGCGGTCACCATCATCGGGACCATCATCATGACGACAGCCATGATCATCATCACGATCACGGTCATGGCGTTGGGCACCAGCACGCCCACGCTCACGCCCATGTCCATGACGAGCATTGCGGCCATTCGCACGGGCCCGAGCCAAGCGAGCTCGCAGGCCCCGGCGGCTGGCGCCGCGGTTTGAGCGCGATCGTGACCGTCGGCATCCGGCCCTGCTCGGGCGCGATCCTGGTGCTGGGATTCTCGCTGGCCCAGGGCCTGTTCTGGGCCGGCATCGCCGCGACCTTCGTGATGGGGATCGGCACCGCGATCACGGTGGCGACGATCGCAATCCTCGCCGTCTCCGCCCGCGGCCTGGCGCAACGCGTCAGCGCCGGCCGTGACGGCAGCGGCATGCTCTTCATGCGCGGCATCGAGTTCGGCGCCGCCGGCTTGGTGCTGCTGTTCGGGCTGGGGCTGCTGTTCGGCTATCTCGCCACCGAGCCGCCGACCTGCGCCTATTTTATGTGACGAGCCGCGGAAGCGGCCTCGGGAGTTACCTCTCCCCGCTCTTCGCGGGGAGAGGTCGGCGCGTAGCGCCGGGTGAGGGGCTCTCTCCGCGAATACAACTTCTATTTTTTTCGCGGAGACAGCCCCTCACCCCAACCCTCTCCCCGTAAGAACGGCTGTCCGATTCACACATCGCGGAGCGCCAGACTGGTACCAAATTTGATGCGCTGGAAGGCTTCGAGCCCCAAGCGCATCGTTTTCGGCCCGGGCTTGCCATAGTAGCCGTCCCATCCGCCCAGAC
>NZ_JBVAPG010000250.1:0-8139 GCF_055413685.1 Bradyrhizobium sp. LeoA1Lang
TCTCGACCTTTGGGCGTCAAACGCGCATTCTTGTGGCTGTTCATCTGGTCTCTCCGGGGAACACTGAAGCTTCGCAACCTCAGCTTCCTCGGTTCGGACCAGATGGACAACCTCCTGAAAGACCACACTTAGAGCGCGCGGAGCAGTGGCCCGAGACCGCGCAGGCGGAGCTTGCCCAGATTGCTCGCGAAATGGACGCCGAGATCGGCGCACGGACCTACGCAGCCACGCCGGCCGAGCTCAGTGGAATTGACCGCGGGCTGAAGAATGCGCGCGAAGGCCGTTTCGCCACAAGCGACCAGATCGAAGAATTGTTCAGCAAGCACAAGCCGACATGAAGGTCGTCACACCGACGGGACTACCACGCCGCACGCGACGAGCCGCGAAGCACCTGAGGTGTCTTTGAAAGGGATTCAGCTCGGCGGACGAGGAAATTTGGAGCGGGCGAAGGGGCTCGAACCCTCGACCCCGACCTTGGCAAGGTCGTGCTCTACCACTGAGCTACACCCGCATCCTGATGGCGGCGATCACTCGCCGGCAACGGCAGAGCTATGCCAAAAGCGGACCGTGAATGCAACAGGCCCGAAGGCGGCTAAATCGCCTCATTTGAGTGGAAATGGGGACGAAAGGGCGGAAAGCAACGCGGCGAGGGGCGTTTCGGTGGCGGCTCGCCGGGTTTTTCGCCTGGGAACCCACTTTCCCCGTCCTCACGCCGCTACGGGCTGATTCGCCTCAAGCAGCCCACAAACTGCGGCCGCACTTGATCGCGACCCTGCATGATCGGCCTGCGGCGGAACGAGCAGGGTACCAGGCGATTGAAATTTGGCGCCAAACCGCCATTTAGCTGACGGGTGTTCGGTTTCGGCCGTGCTAGAACGGGCCCCAATCTCGGGACATCAGGCGAGGATATCGTGACGATAGTTGAGCAGGGCGGCGGTCCGGCGCCGCAGGCAGGCGATCTGATCAAGGAAACGACCACCCAGACGTTCGTCAAGGACGTGATCGAGGAGTCGAAGCGCCAGCCGGTGCTGATCGATTTCTGGGCGCCCTGGTGCGGCCCCTGCCGCCAGCTCACCCCGATCCTGGAGAAGGTGGTGACCAACGCCAAGGGCCGGGTCAAGCTCGTCAAGATGAACATCGACGAGCATCCGTCGATCCCCGGCCAGATGGGCATCCAGTCGATCCCGGCCGTGATCGCCTTCGTCAATGGCCAGCCGGCCGACGGCTTCATGGGCGCGATCCCGGAGAGCCAGGTCAACGCCTTTATCGAGCGGCTGACGAAGGGCGTCCCCGCCGCGGGCGAGCCGAATATTGCGGAAATCCTCAAGGAAGCCGACGCCGTGCTCGCCGAAGGCGACGCCGCGGCCGCGGCGCAGATCTATGCCGAGGTGCTCGGCATCGACGCCACCAATATCGCCGCGCTCGCCGGTCTCGCCAAATGCTATGTCACGACCGGCGCGGTCGACCAGGCCAAGCAGACGCTCGGCATGGTGCCGGAGTCCAAGCGGAGCGATCCGGCTGTCAAGGCGGTCCAGGCCGCGATCGACCTTGCCGAGCAGGCGGAGTCGGTCGGCCCGGTCGGCGAATTGGAACAGAAAGTCGCCGCAAATCCGCTCGATCATCAGGCGCGGTTCGATCTCGCCACCGCGCTGAACGCGATGGGCAAGCGCAGCGAGGCGACCAACCAGCTCCTGGAGATCGTCAGGCGCGACCGCAAGTGGAACGATGACGGCGCACGCAAGCAGCTCGTCCAGTTCTTCGAAGCATGGGGCGGGGCGGATGAAGCGACCGTCGAGGGACGAAAGCGGCTTTCGACGATCCTGTTTTCATAGAGCATGATCCGGAAAAGTGGAGACCGGTTTTCCGAAATGATCATGCTCATACACAGAGATGAGCTTATGATCCGATTTCGTTCAATCGGATTATAAGCGAGCGCGCGCACAACACCGGGGCCGCAGATGCCGATCAATGCCGAATATCGGGGCCCGGCCGAGCTTCCCGAGGTGATCGCGGTCTTTCCGCTTGCCGGTGCGCTATTGTTGCCGCGCGGCCAGATGCCGCTCAACATCTTCGAGCCGCGCTATCTCGCCATGGTCGACGACGCCTTCCGCGACGGCCATCGGCTGATCGGCATGATCCAGCCCGACGTGACGCATTCGCATAATGAGGAGAAGCCGGCGCTGTTCCGCGTCGGCTGCGTCGGCCGCATCACCCAGCTCGCCGAATCAGGCGATGGCCGCTACATCCTCGAACTCACCGGCGTGTCGCGCTTCAAGGTCGTCGAGGAGCTCAGCGTGCTGACCCCGTACCGCCAATGCAAGGTCGACTTCTTCTCCTTCACCGACGATTTCGTCGCGCGCAGCGGCGAAGAGGACGTCGACCGCGAAGCGCTGCTCGCGGTGCTGACGGATTTCCTGAAAGCGAACAACCTGAAGGTCGACTGGGCCGGCATCGAAGCCGCGCCCAACGAGGCGCTGGTCAATGCGCTCGCGATGATGTCGCCCTATGGTCCGGCGGAGAAGCAGGCGATGCTGGAAGCGCCCGACCTCAAGACCCGCGCCGAAATCCTGATCGCGGTGACCGAGATGGATCTCGCCAAGAAGCGCACCAGCGGTGACCCGCCGCTGCAGTGATTCTCGGCCGTCCCGTCATTCTCCTCTACCGTCATTCCGGGGCGCGCGTAGCGCGAGCCCGGAATCCATCGGGCCGCCTGCGCCCGTGGAGAAATGGATTCCGGGCTCGTCCTTCGGACGCCCCGGAATGACAGCAGTCTTCCCCACTAATACCCCGCGACCGCCATCGCCACCACGGCGCTGAGCGCCATCCAGCCGAAATGCCGGCCGCGCGTCGCAACCGCATTGGCGAGGGCCGCGAAAGCGAACACGCAGGCGAGCGTGACGACGATCCAGTGCCGCGCCACCTCCGAGGCCATCCAGGGCGCGGCGAGCAGCAGCACGCCGCCACCGATCCACGCCACCGTGCCGGCCTGCCAGACCAGGCGGATCAGCGTGCGAAGCCGCGCCGGTTCGATCGTCATTTTGGGAAAGACCTTGAATTCGCCAAGGTAACCGTGGATCAGCGCCGCCGCGATCGCGGCGAGGCCGGAACATTGCAGCAGGATATCGCGCATCGTTCGCCTCCATACAGCAGTGTATGGTTATCGCCCGCGCATTGGCGCCTGTCAATACACCGGTGTATGGTGGGCCGTATGACCGATCAGCTTTCCGCCAAGGACTGGCTCGACCAGGGCCTGAAAGCACTGGCAAGACGCGGCTTCACCGCGCTGAAGGCCGAACCCTTGGCAAAAGAGATGGGCGTCTCCCGCGGCAGCTTTTACTGGCACTTCGCCGATATCGCCGCCTACCACGCCGCCGTCCTGAAACATTGGCGCGAGATCGCCGCGGAGCGGATCATCGTCGATGTCGAGGCGACGGCGGCGGCTTCCGACGCCCTGGCCGTGCTGCTGCGCCGGGTGTTTTCCGAAAAGCTGGCGCTGGAAAACGCCGTCCGAAGCTGGGCGAACGTCGATGCTTCAGCACGCGCCGCCGTGCAGGCGATCGACCAGCGGCGGCTCGGCTATGTCGAAGGTCTCCTGAAGCAGGCGGGCCTCACCGACGACGTGGCCCGCGTCCGTGCCCAGATCTTCTATTGGGCGTTCCTCGGCCAGGCGCTGACGGAGCAGCCGCTGCCGAAAGCAAAGCAGCAGGCGATCGTCGACGAACTCTTGCGGATGGCGGTGCGCTAATTGGCTGCGCGCGTTACACTCGCCGTTTGAGACATGGTAAGAAGCGCCTGCGAAACTGGAAGACCGACCGTCATGAGCTCCCCGACTGATCATCTCGAAAGCACCGCCGATCCAAAGCTGCTGGAAATCCTGGTCTGTCCGATCACCAAGGGTCCGTTGGAGTTCGACGCGGAACGGCAGGAACTGATCTCGCGCTCCGCAAAACTCGCGTATCCGATCCGCGACGGCATCCCGATCATGCTGCCGGAAGAAGCGCGCAAGATCGAGTGATGGAGGGGGCGAATAGCGAATGGGGAGTGGCGAATAGCGAAGGAGGAGCCTTCTATTCGCCACTCCCTATTCGCCATTCGCGCGCTACAGCGCCTCGCCCTTCAACAGCCGCGGCACTTCGCCCGACAGCCCCGCCGCCTGGCGGATGAACAGGCTCTTCAGCGGCGGCAGGCGGTCGACGACGCCGAGCCCGACGTCGCGCACGGTCCTGAGCAGCGTCGATTCGTTGGAGAACAGGAAGTTCAGCGAATTGGTCGCGACCCCCATCGCCATGGTGTCGAAGCGGCGCCAGCGCTGGTAGCGCTCGAGCACATCGGCTTGGCCAAGGTCGATGCCGAGCCGCGCCGCATCGACCACCACTTCCGCCAAAGCCGCGACATCCTTCAGACCCATATTGAGCCCTTGCCCTGCAATCGGATGGATCAGATGCGCGGCGTCGCCGACCAGGGCCAGCCGTTCGGCGATGAAGGAGCGCGCGACGAAATAGCCGAGCGGAAACGCGCGCGGCTTGTCGAGCGCCTTGACCTCTCCGAGCTGCAAACCAAAGCGCCGCTCCAGCTCGTCGTGGAATTCCGCATCGCTCAAGCCGACGATGCGGGACGCTTCCTTGCGGTTCTCCGTCCACACCAGTGACGAGCGTTTTCCCTTCAGCGGCAGGATCGCGAACGGACCCGCGGGCAGAAAATGCTCTTCGGCGCGGCCCTGGTGATCGCGCTCATGGCCGACCGTGACGACAATGCCGGACTGATCATAGTCCCAGCCATGCGTGACAATGCCGGCGCGCTCGCGCAGCTTCGAGCGGGCGCCGTCGGCGGCCACCAGCAGGCTCGCTTCGATCACACTGCCGTCCGCGAGCGTCACGTTGACGAGATCGGCATTGGCCTCATAGGTCGAAACCGCGGTCGCGCGCAGATCGATGCCTGCGGCCTCAGTGCGCGCCACCAGCGCGTCGATCAGATGCCGGTTCTCGACCATATGCGCAAACGGCTCGCCGGGCTCGACATCGCCGGCAAAGGTCAGGAACGCCGGCCGGGTGGCGTCGTCGAGCCGCGAATCGGTGACCACCATGTCGAGGATCGGCTGCGTCGTGTCGGCGATCTCGGCCCAGATGCCGATCGCCTCGAACAGCCGGCGGCAGGCGGCGACGATCGCGGTCGCCCGCGGATCGCGGCTCGGGCGCTGCCCGAGCGCAGGATCGGCGACGATGATGGGGATTTCGGTGCCCAGCCCCTGGCGCAGCGCCAGGGCCAGCGCCAGGCCCGCAAAGGCGCCCCCGCAAATGACAATGCCTCGCTGTGCCGACATGCAAGTCCCTTACGCGCTCATGCCCTCAGACTGTGCTTGCTACCTGATAACGGCTGGGCGAAACAGGGTCTTGAGGCAAGGTGCTTAATGTAATGCCGTCATTCCGGGGCGCGTCGAAGACGCGAACCCGGGATCTCGCGCCGAAACCTCTGGATTCCCGGTTCATCGCGGAGCCTGTCATCGGGCCGCGCTGCGCGGACCCGGTGGCGACGCCCCGGAATGACAATGCGGAGAACCTGAAAGATGCAACATGTCAAAAAGCCTGATTGACCTGCTTTCCATCCTGGATCTCGAACCGCTCGAGGTGAATCTGTTCCGCGGCAACAGTCCGAAAACGAGCTGGCAGCGGGTGTTCGGCGGGCAGGTAATCGGCCAGGCGATGGTCGCGGCCTGCCGCACCGTCGAGGGCCGGCTGCCGCATTCGATCCATTGCTATTTCATCCTGCCGGGCGACCCGCAGGTCCCGATCATTTACCAGGTCGAGCGGCTGCGCGACGGCAAGAGCTATTCGACCCGCCGCGTCACCGCGATCCAGCACGGCAATGCCATCTTCTCGATCATGGTGTCGTTCCATGCCGAGGAGCAGGGCGCCTTCGATCACCAGGAGAAGATGCCGGACGTGCCGCCGCCGGAAAAGCTCACCGCCGAGGAAGTGTCGAAGCAGCCGATGTTCCGCGAAATGCCGGACTTCATCCGCCGCTATTACGAATCCGATCGGCCGATCGAACTGCGCCCGGTCGAGCTCGGCCGCTATTTCGGCCAGAAGATCGAGGAGGGCCGCATCCATGTCTGGATCCGCACCGCGGCGAAGCTGCCCGACGATCCCGCGCTGCATCTGTGTGCGCTGGCTTATGCCTCCGACTTTTCGCTGTTGGACGCGGTGATGGCGCGCTACGGCCGCACCCTGTTCGACAAGCGCATGATGCCGGC
This sequence comes from Bradyrhizobium sp. LeoA1Lang, assembly GCF_055413685.1. Classification (NCBI taxonomy): domain Bacteria; kingdom Pseudomonadati; phylum Pseudomonadota; class Alphaproteobacteria; order Hyphomicrobiales; family Nitrobacteraceae; genus Bradyrhizobium; species Bradyrhizobium sp. LeoA1Lang. The sequence goes on from NZ_JBVAPG010000250.1 coordinate 6,251, forward strand.
AAGCCTGGATCACGCGATGTGGTTTCATCGCCCGTTCCGCGCCGACGAATGGCTGCTCTACGCGCAGGACTCTCCGAGCGCGCAAGGCGGGCGCGGCCTGACCCGCGGCATGATCTTCAAGCCCGACGGCACGCTGGTTGCGTCAGTGGCGCAGGAAGGTTCGGTGCGCGAGAGGAAGTAGCGCGCGTTAGAATTGCCGCCGCGATGAAACTGCGCTCCCTCTCCCGCTTGCGGGCCGCTTGCGGGGGAGGTGAAGCCAATCGGCATCTCATTCGCCGCGCTACGCGTTCGCCAGCGTGCTGCGCTCGACCAGCGCGAATTGCGACAGGTACCAATTCGCATACCAGCGCAAAGCCCACGGGATTGGAATCAGCAATAAGCAGCCGATTGTGAACACGACGGTTCGCCAAAGCATCTCGAGGCCTGACGCCTTGAAGATGATTTCGCGGCGCGTCCCCTCGATATTGCGGCACATCCACCTCATCCACGCCGTGGTCACCCACGCCCAGCCGATGATGGTGATGAAGGAGATCGCCAACAACAGATACCACCCGGTATAGGCGATGATGCTGCCGTTGAAGGCGATTGGGAGCTGCTGTCCGTTTGAACTGAGATGGCTGGCGATCCAGCGGATGACCACCCATCCGAGCGCCGCCTGCAGCAGCGGCGCAAGCAGCTCGACCGTCGTACTCTCGGTCCAGCCCGTATAGCTCAAGAGCCCTATCGCGACGAACACATACCAGATGTCACCGACCTGTCCCGTGAAACCGAGATTCGGCCGGCCGGGGACGTTGATGTGCGGGATGATCCAGCGATAAAAGCCGGTGGCGGACCACGGCGCTGGGATCACCAGGAGCTGGCCGACGGCAAACCACAGACTGCGTCCAAACAGCTCCCAGATCGGCAGATCGGCTGAGACCGCTCCACCCGCATAGCCGGCCGCAGTCATGATCGGCGGCCCGCCCGCCTGCGAGGGCATCGCTGGACTGGAAGGATCCGAAATCAGTCCGGGAATCTCACCCGCCTTCTGCCAACCGGCCATCCCCTCGGTCCAGACCAGCGTATCCGGCCCGACGGTGCCTCGCATGATGAGATCGCGGAGCTGAAATTCGGGAAACGGGCCCTTTTGCTGGCCTTCGGATGCATAAAACCAGGATCGATCGGCCATGGCATTTCCTTGGAAAACACGATTCTTGGGAACAGGCGCCAGCGGAGCGACTGGCGAAGCAGGAAAGCCGCATTGTGACGGACGATCATGTCCCCTGTACAGGGAGCGAGCTCAGGGTCTGCCAATGTTTTCCCCCTAAACCTGCAACTTTTTTGTGCCATTTGCTCAGAAAGATGCCAGATTGGCCCGGGATCGAAGGCCATCCAAAGAGCAGGCGGTTGGCCGAACTTTAAGAAAAAAGCGGGCCGCTAGCCATGAAACTTGTCGTCGCCATCATCAAACCCTTCAAGCTCGACGAGGTGCGCCAGGCGCTGACCGAGATCGGCGTCCACGGCATGACCGTCACTGAAGTCAAAGGTTATGGCCGGCAGAAAGGGCACACCGAGATCTACCGCGGCGCAGAATATGTCGTGAACTTCCTGCCCAAATTGCGGATCGAGATCGCGGTCGCATCCGACATCGCCGACAAGGCGGTCGAAGTCATTACCGCAAAGGCACGCACCGGCCAGATCGGCGATGGCAAGATCTTCGTCACGCCGATCGAACATGCGCTGCGGATCCGCACCGGCGAGACCGACAGCGACGCGCTCTAGGTGTGGAGCCTCAAGAGGTTGTCCTCGGTGAGACCGAGTCTGCTGATCGGCGTTTGAGATTTTATACCGCCGTGAGGCCGATGCCAGTTGTATTGGTGCAGCCAGATCGGAAGCTCGTCGGCACGACG
>NZ_JBVAPG010000251.1:0-8110 GCF_055413685.1 Bradyrhizobium sp. LeoA1Lang
AAAGCCTTCGTGGTAACGCTTGTCATGGCGTGGTCTCCAGCCCGGCGCGTCAACGCCGGGTGATTCGAGGTTGATCACCCCGGAGACTACGCCACTTTCAATTCCAACCGCTTTTCGGACGGCACCTTCGGGCGCCCAGAAGGCGTTCATTTTGAAGCTCCACTGAAAGTCCTTGAAGCGGCGTGCGGGTTGATCGGTCTTCTCGGCCGTAGCCCGAGCCGCCGTCAGTTCGTCCGCGATCATGGCGAGCAGCCGCGTGTTGCGGGCGAACCCGAACAGATAATCCACGTGGTTGTCCTCGCACCACGCCATCAGCGGCTCGCGCGCAAAGGTATAGCCATGTCAAATGCTTTGAGGGATGACGTATATTTCCATGAAAGCTCATTGATCTTGGTACGAAACTCCTCCGAATCTGGTTCGGCCTTTATAATTTCCTCTTTGAGGTTGAAGATCTCCGCAGTCTCATCAATGATTCTTTCCTGATATTTTTTTAGGACGCGCTCAGCGACCGACTTGGCCGCTTCCCCATAAACGATGCGCGTCGAGGTATCCTGGAGCATCGCTTCGCTGACACCAAACTGGTCAGTGACTTGCTTCAAAATCTCGTCCTTGTCCCAATCTGCCGGCACGACCATCTGCTCGATGATCGGATCAATCGCCTGGTGAATTGCGGCATAAGACAGCTTTTCGACTGAAAACATGTCCCCACTAGGTATCTCGTCAGGAATGTTGTCGAAATCGTCGCGCTGCTCGTTCACGCGCTGATCCAGTGCCCACGTCTTTTTGGACGCAATGCGGCTTTCGAAGACAGTCGGAGACGGGTTTCAGACATGAAGCGCGCTTGTAATCTGACAGAATGCGCACGTGCGCAGTCCACAGGGAATTGCCTGTTGCGGCACGGTGATCGCTCGCCTGGCGGCTGCCAATTTCTGGGGCGCCATGCTGTGATTGGACTTGTCCGTGCAGAGGCTGGCGAGTGACCGCGCCCGGACCCGCCGGGTACGGCTTCACGATGGACTGATAACGTCACGTCGAGTGAGGTTGACTTGATCACGCAGCCGGTGCGCTCGCCGTCCTCGTCTTTGAGGTGACACTCAGGGCAGTGCAAGCGTCGCGGCCCGACCGATTGTCGCAGTGAGGCAGATACGTGGCAATGTCGTGAGCGATCGACCAAATAGCGGCGGACCCCGATACGGCCAACAACTCGACTCGTCGGGGCGTATTGCTCGAGGGTGGTCATGCTTCGATCCGTCGTCGCCACGGGGCCGAGAGTCAATCTCCGTCGAACTTGCTCGCCGGTCTTTGCGGGACGCCAGGATCGCCATGTTCTCTTGATTTCAGCTCTGTTCGGAGCGAGCGCACGAAACGGCCTCTTCGATGGATGGATCTGGCCGAAGGACGGCTGCGCCTCGACCGCCTAAGGCGCAACAGCGGCGTCACAACTTTCTTCCCCTGCCGGCTGCGCCGTCATTCCTCGCGCGAGCCAAGAAAGTTGCTCCTTTGCTGTCAGGCCCCTTCGGGGTGCGCCGTCGATCGCCTCCGGCCTGTCGATCACCATCGAGGCCGCAAGGTGCGGGCTCGGAAAGCCGCGCAGCGCTTTGGCATTCCGGCAGCATGGATACACGCCGTCATGCACATCGAGAGCCATGGCGAGCGGCGCGCGGTGTCACCCAAGGGCGCGCTCGGACTGATGCAACTGATGCCCAAGACCTGGGCGGACATGCGCGTTCGCTACGGTCTCGGGCGCGATCCCTTCGATCCGCGTGACAACATCCTCGCTGGTGCCGCCTTCCTTCGCGAGCTGCACGATCGCTACGGCTCGCCGGGCTTCCTTGCGGCCTACAATGCGGGCCCCGGCCGCTACGAGGAGTTTCGCGATAGACACCGTCCGCTGCCCGCCGAGACCGTCGCCTACGTCGCGGCCATCGTCCCTTTTGTCGACGCGGAGAAGGCACCAGGACCTCTTCTCCTCGCGGCCTCTTCTCGTTCATCCTGGACGCGGGCGCCGCTCTTTTTCGGCCACGCTGACGAGCGGTCGGCTGCAGCGCGAGCGACATCCAATGGACCGGCGCACAACATGCCGGCTGCAGTTCCCGTGCACGATCTCTCGGCCATTGCTCCGCAGTCGGAAGGCCTGTTCGTCGCGCTCTCGACAACGGGACGATCGCAATGACGGCATCGCATTGCCAACATGAAAATCCAGATCGACGCACCCTTCCAAGCACCCATGCTGCGGACATCTGGACATTGGTCGTGCGATGGCCAATTGCCAGCGCCATTAGTTCGGAATTCGTGCTCAGGCGTGTCTTGGCGCGTTCCTGCGAACAAGAAAGAGCAGGCGAGGGAGGCGAGCAGGCAACGACCGAACGAGGGCGAGATAAAAGGCCGCAATGTGCGGCTCGGTCGGTCGGTTGTTGTTGCTTTCTTTTTTCGTTGATCCGGCAATGTGCGGCTTCGGCACGCAATGTGCGCGCCACCATCAACTCATTGCAAGGATTCTGCATTTCGCACATTGCCGAGCCCGGCCATGGCTGAGGAGAAGGAATTTCAGCCTCGGCCTGGCCGCATCCGCTCCTCAAGGAGCCAGCGAACCAAGCCCTTCATCGCCCAGGCGCTCGCCGCCGCTCAGCGCGCCGGCGGCGGCGTTTCGCGAGCCGGCCATCCGACCAGCCATCGACGTTCGCGCTTCGGCCGCGGCCGCGTCGCCAGTGAACGGGCGAACCGACTGCTCACCGGCCGCTCGCGTCTGGTGACAATCAAGACCCGAGTCGTCCGTCACACGGCGAGATCAGCGCCGCTCGCCGCTCATCTCGGCTATCTCCGGCGCGAGGGCGTCACCCGGGACGGGGAGAAGGCCCGTCTGTTCGGCCCCGACACTGACGATGCCGATCCCAAGGCGTTCGGTGAGCGCTGTCAGGGTGACCGGCACCATTTCCGGTTCATCGTCTCGCCGGAGGACGCGCCTGACATGGCGGACCTCAAGGGCTTCGCGCGCGAGTTGGTCGGCCAGATGGAGAAGGATCTCGGGACCAAACTCGATTGGGTCGCCGTCGATCACTGGAATACCGAACACCCTCACGTCCATATTCTCGTGCGGGGCGTAGCCGAAGACGGCCAGGACCTCGTGATCTCCCGTGCCTACATCAAGGAGGGGATGCGTGCTCGCGCGCAGGACCTGGTCACCCAGGAGCTCGGACTGCGCTCCGATCTCGACATTCACCGCTCGCTCGAGAGCCAGGTCGAAGCCGATCGCTGGACACAGCTCGACCGCCAGCTTGTTCGCGACGGAGGTCGCCACGGCGTCATCGACCTTGCGCCCGATCCGTCGCAGCAGCCCGATCAGTTCCATGCGTTGAAGGTGGGCCGGCTGCGGCGCCTGGAGAGCCTTGGTCTCGCGCATCAACTCGGGTCAGGCCAATGGGTCATGGACGAGAGCGCCGAGACAACGTTGCGCGAGCTCGGCGAGCGCGGCGATATCATCAAGCGCATCCATCGCAGCCTGACCGAACGCGGCATCGAGCGCGGGACCGCGAGCTACGTGCTATCAGGCGAAAGCCTCGGCGTCCCCGTGATCGGACGCCTGGTCGATCGCGGCCTCGATGACGAGCTCAAGGCGACTGCCTATGCCGTGGTGGACGGCGTCGATGGCCGTACCCACCACGTCAGGCTCCCCGATCTCGATGCCGCCGGCGATAGCGCACCGGGCTCGATCGTCGAGCTCCGCAAATTCGATGACGCGCAGGGCCGGCGTCGCGTAGCGCTGGCCGTCCGCTCGGATCTGTCGATCGAAGCGCAGGTGACGGCGAGCGGTGCGACATGGCTCGACCGGCAGGCCGTGGCGTGCGACCCTGTGGCGCTTGGCCAGGGCGGCTTCGGCGCCGAGGTCCGCGACGCAATGCAACGGCGGGCTGAGCAGCTCATCGAGCAGGGGCTCGCCGAGCGGCAGTCGCGCGGACTGGTGTTCGCGAAGAATCTCATCGGCACGCTACGGCGCCGCGAGTTAGAGGATCTCGGCAAGCAGCTCGCCGCCGAGACCGGCCAGCCGTTCAACCCGTCGGCTGGCGGCCAGTATGTGACCGGCACCTATCGGCAGCGCTTCGCGCTCGCTTCCGGCCGCTTCGCCATGATCGACGATGGTCTCGGCTTTCAGCTCGTGCCCTGGACGCCCTCGCTGGAAAAACAGCTTGGCCGGCATGTTTCCGGCGTCACGCGCGCGGATGGCGGCATCGATTGGGGTCTTGGGCGCAACCGGGGGCTCGGCTTGTGAGCGATCCTTCCAATCACCGACGTCAGGAGAGGGCGGCCGCCTTGTCCGCGACCAAGATTCTCTGGGGGCAGGTCGTCACGGTCTTCGCGATCGTCGTGCTGACGATCTAGGCCGCGACGGAGTGGACGGCCTGGCGGCTCGGCTTTCAGCCGCAACTCGGGCAGCCCTGGTTCGAGCTCTTGCATTTTCCGTTCTATCTCCCGCCGGCCTTCTTCTGGTGGTGGTACGCTTACGATGCCTATGCGCCCTCAATCTTCACAGAGGGCGCCTACATCGCAGCATCCGGCGGCATCATCGCCGCAGCCGTTGCGATCGGCATGTCGGTTTGGCGCGCCCGCGAGGCAGAAAATGCTGAGACCTATGGCTCCGCACGATGGGCGGAGGCAAAGGAGATCGAGCAGGCCGGATTGCTTGGACCTGACGGCGTCGTGCTCGGCAGGTTCCAGCGTGCCTATCTTCGCCATGATGGACCGGAGCATGTCCTGTGTTTCGCTCCTACGAGATCCGGCAAGGGCGTCGGCCTCGTCATCCCTTCGCTCCTGACCTGGCCGGGCTCGGCGATCGTCCACGACATCAAGGGCGAGAACTGGCAGCTCACGGCCGGCTTTCGTGCTCGGCACGGCCGCGTCCTACTGTTCGATCCGACCAATGCGAAGTCGTCAGCCTACAACCCGCTGCTGGAGGTCCGGCACGGCGAGTGGGAGGTGCGCGACGTTCAGAATATCGCCGACATCCTCGTTGACCCCGAGGGCAGCCTCGAGAAGCGAAACCATTGGGAGAAGACCAGTCACGCGCTCCTCGTCGGCGCCATCCTCCACGTGCTCTACGCCGAAGACGACAAGACGCTCGCCGGTGTCGCGGCCTTCCTGTCCGATCCCAAGCGGCCGATCGAATCGACGCTCGCCGCGATGATGCGGACCGCGCATCTCGGCGAGGCCGGCGTCCATCCTGTCGTCGCCTCCGCCGCGCGCGAACTGCTGAACAAGTCCGGCAACGAGCGCTCCGGCGTCCTCAGCACCGCAATGTCATTCCTCGGCCTCTACCGAGACCCAGTGGTGGCGGAGGTGACGCGCCGCTGCGACTGGCGGATCACCGACATCGTCGGCGGAGAGCGGGCGACCACGCTGTACCTCGTCGTGCCGCCATCGGACATCAACCGCACCAAGCCGCTGATCCGCCTAATCCTCAACCAGATCGGCCGCCGCTTGACCGAGGATCTTCAAGCCAAAGCCGGCCGGCGCCGGCTTCTCCTGATGCTCGACGAATTCCCGGCGCTAGGCCGGCTCGATTTCTTTGAGTCGGCGCTGGCCTTCATGGCCGGCTACGGCATCAAGAGTTTCCTGATCGCCCAGTCGCTGAACCAGATCGAGAAGGCCTACGGACCCAACAACTCGATCCTCGATAACTGTCACGTTCGGGTCAGCTTCGCAACCAACGACGAAAGGACGGCAAAAAGGGTGTCCGACGCATTGGGCATGGCGACCGAGATGAAGGCGATGAAGAACTATGCCGGCAGCCGGCTGGCCCCTTGGCTCGGTCACCTCATGGTGTCGCGGTCGGAGACCGCCCGGCCGCTGCTCACTCCCGGCGAGATGATGCAGCTCCCGCCATCCGATGAGATCGTCATGATGTCGGGGGTCCATCCAATCCGAGCCAAGAAGGCGCGCTATTACGAGGACAGACGTTTCCAGGAGCGCATCCTGGCGCCACCGGTGCTGATCAAGCCCAACGCCAGCAGGCCTGACGATTGGAGTTCACGGCCACTCCCGCGGCGTCCCACGGCACCGCAGGCGCCTCCCGACGACCAGGCCGACGTAGAGGACCCGAAGACGGCCGACCGCCGGCGGCAGCCGGAACTTGCTCGAGACACTATCGAAAAGAATGAACCGCTCGACAACGAGTTCGCGGCCGACTTTGCCGACGATCTCGATGAAGATGCCCCCCGGATCAGGCGCATGAACGACATGATGCAGGGCGTCGCCCGCCAGGCGTCACTCGATCCCGGCGATGATCTCGGATTGTGAGGCAGGCATGACCGCGCCGAAGAAGAAAGCCCAAATGTCGGTCTACCTCGATCCTGACGTCATGAAGACATTGTCGGCCTATGCCGCACGCCGCGAGCAGCCGATTTCGCTCATCGCCGAAGCCGCGATCGCTTCTTTCCTGTCGCCCGACGCCGACGAGCGGCGGGAGGCTGCTATCGCCAAGCGGCTCGACCAAATCGATCGCCGCATCGCACGGCTCGAACGCGACATCGGGATCTCGGTCGAGACCCTGGCGTTATTCGTCCGCTTCTGGCTCACGACGACACCGCCACTCCCCGAACCGGCGGCAAAGGCGGCGCGGGCGCAAGGGGGCGCGCGGTGGGACCATTTCGTCGCAGCGCTCGGGCGACGGCTCAGTCAAGGGCCGAAACTGCGACAGGAGATCCTCGAGGATATTCAAAAGAGCGATTCGACGTGAGGGTGGCCTAATTCCTCCGATGATCGCTCAACCCGCAGACGAAAATCCCGCTGTTCTGGTGATTTCAAGGCCCTTGATTTACGAGCAGCGCATAGGATGCACCAAGAGATGGCAGCAAGGCTCGGAGACGTCCTCTATAGGTTTTTCTGGGCAGTAGCGCAGGCGTGGATGACCCTTGTTGCGGCTGGCTTCGCCTGGAATAAGATCAACATCTATCTAGCAATGTTTAGCCTGGGCGTAGCGGCTGCATCTTGGTTGATCGGGTCCGGGCTCCGATACGTTCTCACGGACGCAGACGATGTCTTGACGAAATTCAACAGAGACAATTGAATAGAGGGCGTCTCAGAAGTGACTTCTTTCATTCGCCCGCTACTTCCTAATCCTCTTCGCGCGCGATGAGCTTTCTCAATTGCTCTATATGTTCGCGATCTTCAGGCCCGCATCTGCTTGAAGAGGACGCGGTACGGCGGATTCTTTCTTTTGGGTCGATAGATCAGTGTCCGCCATGAGAGGCGAGTATCTGCGCTTTGGTTGCGCGGTATTCAACATCAGCTTGACCTGATCCCAGTTCTTCGAAACGCGTAAATCCTCGGGGCACGCTTTTGACGCCGAAGCCGACTTTGATAGACAGCTAATGCAAGAGAAAGATGCGCGATCGAAGGTATACATCCGGCCCCGGCCCCTAACTCATTGTCGGCGAGCATTTAGCTATTCCTTCGTATGATGCTTTATCGTCCGCCAGCCGGGCGGAGAGCGCTTCACAAAGTCGGTTATGATCTCGCGCACCGCAATACGATGACCAACGAATGGAAAGGATCTCCTCTGCTTCGCTGATCCGCACCCAACGATACCGCAGTCGACACTGTTTCCATCGCGTTAGCTCCGTTCTTGTCACAGTGTTTCGGCGGATCGAGGCGCCTGTTGGGCCATGGATAACGAGAGCCGATTTCTCCACCGGGAGCCTGCTCCTTAATGGATACTACGCCAATCTGGGAGTTAGACAGAGCTGTCTAGCGGGCATGATCGGATGCACTCAAGCAGCACGAGCGATGCTTGTCGGTCGCCAATTCCAAGGCAGGAGTCCGTGGATACGCCTGGCAGGATGATCCGGCAGGCGGGCCAGCACGGCGGCAAGCCAAGCCTGCGGGTCGATGTCATTGAGTTTTGCCGTGGCGATGAGGCTGTAGATGGCGGCCGCACGCCACGCCATATCGCCGCGCCGTTGCCGCGACTTGCCGCGGCGCCTGTAAGCTCTCTAGCATTACAGTTGTCTTTTTGTTTTGAAGTGCGCGCGCTGGGCGGCGGCCTGGTGAGCTCTACGCCAAAGTGACCATGCGATGATGTGTGCGGGTTGGATTCGCTTTCGAGCGAGTCTGATGG
>NZ_JBVAPG010000252.1:0-8101 GCF_055413685.1 Bradyrhizobium sp. LeoA1Lang
TCGTGCCACAATGGCCGGCGGTGGGCGTGCTCTTGGTCGATGCTTGCATCAGACTCTCCGATGGTTCGAGTGTGGAAACCCAAACCTACCGGAAAGGGCGCGCTCACCGCCCCATGGAATCTACAAAATCACCGCGCTATTTCGTCAGCAGCGCGAAGGCGCCGTTCCAATCTTTCGGGGGCGGGCTCTCTAGGAAATGGCGGATGCGCGCTTCATAGAGATTGTACAACCGTTCCAGCGCATGGCCCTCGTCGGTCTTGCGGCCGCGCTCGATGGCGGCTAGCGCGCCTTGCCAATCGCGGCCGCGGTAGCAGGCCAGCATCTCGATCGTGAGATTGCGCAGGCGCTGGAAGCGGCCGGACTGCGCGATGTCCTCGCGGCCGGCGATCGCGTAGATCACCTCCGGCTCCTTCTTGCCCTTGACCATGATGAAGTCGAGCTCAAGGATCGCGAACTTTTCCTTGGCGGCGAGCGCAGTCTTCGATCCCACGATGATCGGGAAACCGTATTCCTTGGACTGCCCCTCGAGGCGCGAGGCGAGGTTGACGCTGTCGCCCAGCACCGAATAGTCGAAGCGAAGGTCGGAGCCCATATTGCCGACGACGCAGACGCCGGTGTTGAGGCCGATGCCGACATTGAGCGGGATGTAGACGTGCCCGCCCGCATCCGCCTCCTCCTTGCGCAGCCTGTTGAGCTCGTCGATGCGCTCGAGCATGTCGATCGCCGCCTCGCAGGCGTTGATCTCGTGCGCCTTGTCGTCGAGCGGCGCGTTCCAGAACGCCATGATCGCATCGCCCATATATTTGTCGATCGTTCCCTTGCGGGCGAGGATCGCATTGGTGAGCGGCGTCAGGAAGCGGTTCATCAGGGCGGTCAGTCCCCGCGGGTCGTGCTTGTAGGATTCCGAGATCGTGGTGAAGCCGCGGACGTCGGAGAACATGATGGTCATCTCGCGCTCCTCGCCGCCGAGCACGAGCTTCTCCGGCGACTGCGCGAGCTGTTCGACCAGCGCGGGCGACATGTACTGGGCGAAAGCGCCGCGAATCTGCTTCCGCTGCTGCTGCTCGCGGACGAAGCTCGAGAAGATCAGCGTGAGATAGATCGCCGTGGTCGACATCAACGGATAGGTGAAATCGATCAGCAGGCGGTGCTGCGTGTAGAAGTACCAGGAGGTGCCGATCAGCGCAGTCGCGAACACCGCACCCAAGCCGACCAGCGTGATCGGCCCGAACAGCGGGGCGATTGCGATCACGAGCAGGCCGAACACCAGCGCGGTCGCGAACTCGAATGCGATGCCGTAGTTCGGTTGCGATACGCTGGCTCCGCTCAGCGCGCTCTCCAGCACCTGGGCGTGGATCTCCACGCCGGGCATCGCGGGCGTGACCGGCGTGGTCTTGATATCGTTGAGCCCGACCGACGAGGTGCCGATCAGGACCAGCTTGCCCTGGATCCTCTCCGCCGGCACCCGCCCGTGCAGCACGTCGACCGCCGAGACGTAGATCGAAGGGTCAGCCTGGGCGAAGTGCACCCAGAGCTGGCCGTTGTGGTCGGTCGGAATCCGCAAGCCGCGGAGCGAGAGGCTCTTGATTCCGGCCTCGTCGGTATCGATCAGCACGGTGCCGGAGCCGGTCGCGACCCTCAGCACCTCAAAACTCAGCGACGGCATGGTGGCGCCTTGCGCCAGCATGATCATCGGCACGCGGCGGACGATGCCATCGCGCTCGGGCCTGATCGTGAACAGGCCGCGGCCGGCGGCGGCCCCTTCCAGCACGGGGACGTTGCGCAGCAGGCCGGGGAAATCGAACATGAAGGGCTGCGGCTCTTCCCCCTTCATGGCGAGCGGCGTCAGCGGCAGCGACTTGTCGAATTCGGCGACCACGAACGGCAGGCCGGAGGCGCCCAGCACCACGCGCGACTTGCCCATCGCCTCCGCCAGGATCTGGTCGTTGCTCGGCAGCGCCCGCAGCTTCGCTCTGGTCTCCTCGTCGAGGTTGCGGATCGTATCGGCGGCGGCATCCGGATTGAGCCGATCAGGCTCGGAGAACACGATGTCGAAGGCGATCACGACCGCGCCAAGCTTGGTCAGGTTGGTGACGAGATCGGCGATCCGCGTGCGCGGCCAGGGAAACTGGCCGAGCTCCGACAGGCTCTGTTCGTCGATATCGACGATGGTGACCGGCCTGATCGTCTTGACCCGGGGCTCGATGACCTGGAAACCGTCAAACGTCCTGACCCGAAGCTCCTCGATCGCCGGCGGATCGAGCACCCTGAGCGCGGCGAAACCGACCAGGATCGCAAGACAGGCGAGCCGCGCATAGCCGAAGCGCCGCTTGAACCACCTTCGCAATGCCTTCAGCCGTCTCATGACGCTTCGATATCACGCCCGCGTCGATTGATCACGCCGGGAGTTTTCCACGGGTGCGGTGCACCCAGGCGTGCGGGCCGCCTCGGTCAGACACTGCCCGGCGGAAGGATGAAGTCGTTGGCTTGCAGATGGGCCAGCGCGACGTTCTTCAGCAGGATGGTGTTGTGATCGTTGCCGTCGAGGTCGATCTGCACGTCATTGCCGTTGTTCACGCTGGTGGCGTGGCTTTCGAGCCAATGATTGAAATCGTTCGGCCCGTTCGGATTGAAGGCGACATAGTCCAGCTCGATCTTGTCCTGGCCTGGCGTGAAATCGCCGATCGTGTCGTGGCCGATGCCGCCGGCATTCTGCTTGAAGACGAAAGTGTCGTTGCCGCCACCACCGAAGAGGACGTTGTCGTGGCCGTCGCCGGTCAGCGTGTCGGCGAACGCGGTGCCGCGCAGGTTCTCAATCGAGGAGAAGATATCGCCTGCGGCCGCGGTGCCCGCGGTAGCGCCGGTGAGCAGGTTGACGCTGATCGAACCGCTCGCGTGCGAGTAATCCACGGCGTCGCTGCCTGGATCGGTCGGGCCGAGCGGACCGCCGAGGCCGTTGAAGACATCTGGATGATTGCTGGCCAGGAACACGTCGGGGCCGACGCTGCCGATATAGTTGAAGGCAACCGCGCCGAAGATGTCGCCAAAGCTTGGTCCTGTGGACTGCACCGGATCGGACGGAGCAGTGGTATTGACGACGGCCTGGACACTCATGTTCCAGCCATGGGTGCTGACCAGCAGATGCGCCGCCGTGGCCTGGGCCGGATCTGTCGTACCGAAAATATCGATCTCGTCGATGACATAGGAGATAGAGCCGGTCTGCGGATCGAAGCTGTAGTCGCTGCTGACCATCTCGAAAACAATGCCTTTGCCGGCGTTGAGGACAAAGGCATGGTCGCTGGAGCCGTCACCCGTGACGGGCTGGCTCGCCGCGAAGTCGTCATAGAACGTGCTGAAGTCGTAACCATCGGGCGTATGCACGGCAACTGTAACGGTAACCGGCGTGACCGCCTGATCGAGCGTCAGGTTTGCCGTCGAGCTTGCGTGCAGCGCCCCGTCGGAGGCCACGTAGGTGAAGCTGACAGGGCCGGCATAGCCCGACGCCGGCGTGTAGATCCAGCTGCCGTTGTGATTGTCAACGAGATCGCCGCCACCACTCGCGATGCTGAGGCCGGTGATCGACAGCGACTGGCTGTCGATATCGCTCGCGCCCGGAAGCAGATCGGAGGCATGGATGATGTAGGACCCGTCTTCGGTGCCATGCGTCAGCGTCACCGGCACCGCGACCGGCGCATCATTGGTGCCGGCGATCGTCCATGACACCGAGGCCTGTGTGATGGCGTCACCGTCGGAGACGCCATAATTGACTGTTACCGTGGTCTGCTCGCCCTGAGCCAGGTGCTGGTAGGCGGCAACGCTCGGATCGAGCGTGAAGGAATGCGTATCGGCGTTGTAGCACACCCCGTCCGGCAGTTGCGTCGGGACGTTGACGACCGTCAGCACGTCATGGTCGGAATCGGATGCGTTGGCGAGCGCGTCCAGCGTGCTGGGGCTGCCATCTTCCGTCGCCGATCCCGTAACCGCGCCCGAAACCATCGGCGCGTGGTTGCCGATCTCGTTCAGCGTGACGGATACGGTTTGGGTGAGCGTGCCGCCGTGACCGTCGCTGATCACGACGTTGAAGGTCTCGACCTTGCTGTGACCCGGCAAGCCGTCGAGCGCCTGCCGCACGGCTGCGGGATCGGCGGTGTAGGTCCAGGCGAATTGCCCGCCGACACCGCCGATGTCGGACTGCTTGACCAATGTCAGCGTTCCCAGCGCAGTGCCGCTGCCGGTATAGCTGCTGGTGGCGGTATGGACGTCGTTGAGGTCAGGATCGGCGAAATTGATCGCACCTGTCGCGGTGAGGCCCACCTCGCCGTTGTGCACCTCGAATTGATCGACGCCGTCGATGCCGGTATTGCCGTCGGTGGTCGGAAGGGTGAGCAGCGCGTCCTGGTTTCCGGATTGCGGCAGCTCGTAGTAATGCGTGCCGTCGCCGGCCGAATAACCGGCGCGCGCCGGGGTGCCACCGAGGCCATCGGAGCCGCCGCTGGCGTCACCGGTCGTCCATTTGATATCGCCGTAGCGATACTGGACGTCGAAATTGCCGTTGCCTTCGCTGATCAGGACGAGCTGGAACGAATTCAGCTTGTTCGCTCTCTCATTGTAATAGCCGACATCATCCCAGGTGATGGTCATGACGCCATCGGCCGCGTCGAGATCGTAATAGACGTTGCCATGGCCGCGGGTATCGACGTCGGCCCAGAACACCGCGATGATCGGATTGTTCAGGCCCGCGTCGATCACGCTGGGCGTATAGGCGTCGGTCGGCGAGCCGAAGGTGATGTTGCCGTTGTTGTTGATGTAGAGCGACTTGTATTGATGGCCGAAGAAATTGATGCCTTGCGCGCCGAACGCTGACGTGATGTCGATGGCTTCGGAGGAATTATCATCGCCATGGTCGAGCGCGAGCTCGCCATAACCCTCCGCTCCAGGAAGATCCTTGATCAGGCCCGTCCCCAGAAGCTTTGCGGCAACCTCCTGGCTGACATGGCCATTTGAGACGGGCACGTTGATCACGCCATCCGTCACTGTTCCGCCCGCCAACGTCGGCGCATCGTTGACATTCGTGAAGGCAATGCTGCCCGCCTTCACATTGGAGAGCATTTCTCCATCATTGGCCTGGATCGAGAAGGTCGGCGCCGCCTCGCCGCCGTCGTGAACGAAGCGGACGTGCCCTGCGGCGAGATCGGCCGAGGTGAAGCTGGCGGTATCAATCCAGCCTTCGCCACCCAACACCTGGAACTTGCCATGCGTGACATTGGTGACCGTGAAGGTAAAGCTGGAATCGTCGAGGTCGGTGACGTTGATGTTCGCCGGCGTCAGCAGCACCACCCCGCCCTCGGACACCGCGAGCGTGGCATCGTGGACAACCGGAGGCGTGTCCGCCACCGGGATAGTCGGCGGAATGGCATTGTGGACGCCGATCGTGATCGGGATGGTCGTCGTGCCGCCGTTATATGTGAGCTTGATCAGGAATTGCTGGGTCGCCGTGTCGCCATAGACCAGCGAGGCAAAATCCGATTTGTTCTCGGCGAACGTCCAGTTCACGAAATTGCCGTCGGCGCTGAAGCTCACGTGCAGGAGACCGGTCGGATTGCCCGCCGCGTCGGTGACGGAAAGCGAGACGTCGTTGATTCCGCCGGTGATGCCGACTTTGCCGTTGGTCGTCAGGACCGACCCCGAGTTGGCGGTCTGCTCAACGATCGCGTTGCGGCCGGAACTCGGATCGACCACGAAGATGTCGCCGCCAGGCCCGTCCGCGGTGGAAAGATTCGACGCGTTACTGCCGAAGGCGATGAACAGGCCGCCGGCGCTGATGGTTGCGCCGAGGTTGGAGGCGGCGTTACCGGACGCCCCATCGGCCGCGGTCGAAACCAGCATGATCTTCGGATGGGCGGGATCGGTGAGATTGACCACATAGGTATCGGCAACCGAATTGTGGTCGTTCGACGTCAGCGCGGCGTCGCTCGCGAAGATGATGAAATGGCCGTCGGGGCTGATGACGGGGTTGTAGCTCCCGCCGCTCGGGTTCGACGTGTGGAAGACGATCTGGTGGGTCTGCAGGTCGTAGAGGTAGATTTCCGAGTGCCCGCTCGCGTCGGCGCTTTGATAGACGACATAGCGGCCGTCGGCACTGAGCGAGGCGGCGCTCGCGCCGACCCCCTGCGCGGTGTCCGCGATCGTGCTGATGACCCCGGTTGACCGGTCATAGACGTAGAGATGGCCCGAATTGCCTCCGGGATCGGCACCCCAGAACGCAACCACATGGCCGTCAGCGCTGATCGCCGGCTTCAGCAACGATCCGCTGGCACCGGCATCGGCGGGCGTGATCGTGGTGAGGACGTGCCCCTGCCGATCGTAGACGATGATATTGCCGCCGTTCTCGACCGCGATCCTGCTGCCGTCGCCGCTGACCGCAGGCGACGTGCCCACGCCAATCTGTGTCGTCGTGTGGTACTGCGCCGAAGACGGATCGTTGTTGTAGAGGAAGATGACGCCGCTGGAGCTTTGATAGACGACGGAGTGACCATCCGAGCTGATGGTCGGCGAACCATAGATGCCCCCGGAAGGCGAGATCACGATGGTGACACCGGTCGCGCGGTCGAACAGATAGATGACGCCGTCGGGGTCATAAGTGACGAATTGCCCGTCGGCGCTCATCACCGGCCCGAAATGATCGCCAGTGCTGGTCGTGGAGATCCTGGTAACCGTTGGCGGATTGACGACGAACGGGATCGACGGCTGCGGCCCGGTGGGCTGGTTGTTTTGCTGCCCCGGGAGGCCCTGATCAAGCAATGCCTGATTTGATATACCGCCCGCGCCGGTTCCGTTGCCCGTATCCATCAGGACGGAAAAGGTCTTGGCGGAGCCGGTGTTGCTGCTGTTGATAGTGGTGTTGAGCGCCGAGCGGAATTCGGTTCCCGGCGAATTGGGCGAGGTCGAACTGCCGATGTTCGCAAATTTCGTCCGCGGGTTGGCGTTGTTCTCGGTGTGCTGCGGCAGGTTCGGGTCGATCGCCTTCTGGATCTCGTAGGTATTGAGCACCGCCTGGAAGGTCGCGAATTCCTGCGCGATCTCCGCCAGCGTCTTGGCGCTTTCCCGCGCGATCAGTTCGAAAGCCGCAGTCGGCGTCAGCGTCAGGATGCTGCCATTGCTGGTCACCGTGCCGATCAGAACGCCGCGCGTGTTGAAGACCTGGACAGCATGGACCTGGTTGTCCTGCTGATCGACGACGGAGATCTTCACCGTGCCGTCGACCGACGAGATGTCGAGGATAACAGCGGTGCCGCGGATACCCATGGTCGCGATCGGGGTGGCGACTTTCATGTCGCCGGTCCTGGCGACCTGGCCGGCGACGAAGCTGGCGGCGCCCTGCACCAGCGTGATCAGCGAGGAGTTCGAATTGCTGCTGGCGTCATAGGTGAGCTCGTTCAGCATCAACCGCGCATTGGCGTTGAGGTTGAACGTGGTGCCGTCGTTCAGGACGAGGCCGAGCGTAGAATCGCTGCCGGTCTGCACCACGTCGCTCTGATAAACCGCTTCGCCATTATGCAGTTCGACGGTGACGCCGCTGCGCACCACGCTGGCACTGCCAGTCATCTTGGCGATATGACCGACCAGATCTGCCGCCGGCGGCGCTCCCGCTTGCGCGTAAACAGTGTGCCCGGTCAGCGCATCAACGACCTTCGGATCGAGCGACGCGCCCTCGGGGGAAACCAGTATCGGGTGCTTGTCGCCATGGAAGTAGTTCGGCACCACCACGCGATGCAGCTCGTCGGAGATGACGAGATCGTTGCCGGATTTGTGGAAGTTGCCGGAGAACAGAAGATGCGCGTCAGGAACAGTAAAGCTGTCCGCGTGGCCATCGCGGAACGAAAACGAATCAAGATCGACATGCGCGTTGGAAACAGACCCCAGCCCACTCGACGCAACGTTGTCGGCGTACTTCAATGCCCCCACCAGAAATAGTGGTGCCGTCCGAAAAGCGGTTGGAATTGAAAGTGGCGTAGTCTCCGGGGTGATCAACCTCGAATCACCCGGCGTTGACGCGCCGGGCTGGAGACCACGCCATGACAAGCGTTACCACGAAGGCTTT
>NZ_JBVAPG010000253.1:0-7974 GCF_055413685.1 Bradyrhizobium sp. LeoA1Lang
ATACATCAACCCCCACAACAAAGAGTAGGACAACGGCCAGACCTACCGGGTTGGCCCCCTTCCCCGAACTGCGATCGGCGCCTTCATCGAAGAGGTGTACAATCGTCAACGGCTGCACTCGGCTCTGGCTTACCAGCCGCCAGCCGAGTTCGAAGCAAATTTACCAGGTGGGGGGGCTGCTGCGCAGCAGCCCCGCAACCTGGCCCTAACCCATCAACCCGCCCTGCCGCCTCAAGCGCCGGGCTCCTGTCCCTGATTATCCTGTCTCACTACAGGGGTGCAGTTCATCACGAGCGGTCCCGGGTTACGCTGTCGCTCCACCCGGGCTACGGCAGTCCCCGCAAGAGCGGGGCGAGGGAGAACCTCAAAACGCCGGGAGCTTGCTGATGGAAACGTCGATTGCGCCTTCGGTTTCCACGATTACGCGCAGCGTCTTGGAATCGAAGGCGATGCCGGCGAGTCGCAGGCTCGTGATCTCGGTCGAAACCTTCACGCCGTCGTCGTTCTTCTGGTAATCGGCGATCGCGGCGGCGAGCTTCTCGCGGGCGTTGCTCGCGAACGGCTTCAGGTCGACGGTCATCTTCTCCGCGAGTGCCCGCTGCAACTGTGGCACCGCAGCGCGCGCCGCAGCACCCAGCAGGCCGAAAGCGGCCTCGGATTCGACCGCCAGCTCGATATCGGTCAGCCGCACGATCTGCTGCGCCTGGTCCAGCACCGGCCGTCCCCAGATGTGCACGGTGGCCTCAGCGCCGAAGCCGAAGAAGCTCTTCTTCTCCTTTGCGTTCACCAACAGCGAGACCAGAAGGCGATCGCCGGAGGCCGCCACGCTCGCGTGCTTCACCGTGACGTCAACCGGACCGGAGCCATCCTCCGGGAAGGTCTTGCCGGCGAGCTGCGCCTCCAGGAGTTTTGTCAGCGACACAAAGGACATGTCGACGGGCATGCCGATGCTGACATGGCCCGGCGTCTGCGGTCCGATCAGGATCGTCGCCGGGAACGGGCAGTCTGGCTTGGTCGGCGCCTCCGTGATCCGGGTCTCGGCTTCGATGCCGAGCGTCAGCGTCACCGCGGACGCGTCGACACGCGGCTGCGCCGCCAGCGCACGGATCGGGCGAAGCTCCAGCCACAATGGCGGCATGTTTGGGACGGCACCCGCGCCCTGCAGCGGGATCGAGCGGCAGGCTTTCGCCCATTGCGCGCGCGCATTCTGCTCGAAGGTCGGATCGTTGCGCATCTTCGTCTGCACGGCGGTCAACTGGTCGGCGACGGTCTTGTCGATCAGCGGCTTGACCTGCGCCGGCACGTTGACGCGGACGCCTGCGACCGACAGGCCGGTGTCGCCGAGATTGACCTGCGCCTGGAGATTCGGCTCGATGCGCCAGGCCGCGGCCAGCCGGGGGCGCGAGGTCACGACCACATTGCCTTTGATCTCGGCGTTAGCATTGATCTGCTTGATGTTGATGTCACCGATCTGCTTGGCGGCATTGGCGCCGAGCAGGCTGCCGAGCACATCGCCGATCGCGCCCGTCGCCTTCGCCGACAGCGAGCCCGTGACGTTCAGCGCACCCGTCAGCGGCGTGGAGAGCGACAGTACGTCCTCCGCTCCGGTCGCCACGATTGGCCCACGCGAGGCGGTCCAGCCGATATCGGCATTCTGCAGGATCTGCGGCACCGGATTGTCGGCCTTGCCGTTGAAATTCTTCGGCGTGCCCCGGTCGGCGACGTCGCGGATCGCCGACAGCGCAACCGCGACCGGTGCCATCACCACCGAGCTGCGCGGCGCCGGTGGCAGCGGCGGCAATTCGGCCAGCGGCGGTGCCGGTACCGCGGCGTGCGGCGACAGCCAGTCCATGGCCTTCAGGCTGATCAGGAACGACGCCGCAATCACCGCGACGCCAATCAGTATCATCTTCGAACGCATCGGCAGACGCATCATCCCCCTCGGATCGAGAAGCCCCCGATTCGCTTATTATAGGGAAGGGAAAAGATGCACCAGTGCGGCGGATCGGTGTCCGCGCCGCGGCGCTTCTGGGCCGGGCGCTGTTTGGTTGAACATAGCCTGTGCGTAGCCCGGGTGAAGCGTCAGCGTAACCCGGGACCAGCGGCAAACGTTGATGCAGATGTCCCGGGTTACGCGTTCGCTCCACCCGGGCTACGAGAGCCCGCGAAATGAAAACGGCCCCGGCCAATGCCGGAGCCGCTCTTGAATCCAGTCTTTCGATGCTTACCGCACGGTCGTACCGAGATCGGCGCGGCGGTCGGTCATCGGCAGCACGATCACCTTGGTTCCGACGTTGACCCGGGAATAGAGGTCGATCACGTCTTCGTTGATGAGCCGCAGGCAGCCGGAGGAAACGTGGGTGCCGATCGTCTCCGGCGCATTGGTGCCGTGGATGCGATAGACGGTGCCGCCGAGATACATGGCGCGGGCGCCGAGCGGGTTGCCGGGACCGCCGGCCATGTGGCGCGGCAGATAGGGCTGGCGGGCAATCATTTCCGGCGGAGGGGTCCAATCCGGCCATTCCGCCTTCTTGGTGATGGTCTGGACGCCGGACCAGGTGAAGCCGTCGCGACCGACGCCGATGCCATAGCGGAGCGCCTGGCCGTTCCCGAGCACATAATAGAGATAGGTGTGCGGGGTATCGATGATGATCGTGCCGGGCGCTTCACGCGTCGCGTAATTGACGACCTGGCGGCGCAGGCGCGCGGGCAGTTCGAACCGGCCCTCGCCCTGGGGCGGCGCAGCCTCGACGGAGGGCGGCGGGGCAGCTTCGGTCGGCGGCGTCATGAGGAACGGGAAGAACGGCAGCGGAGCGGCCGAGCTCGATGTGGAAAAACCAATGGTGCCGATCGCCAGCGCGCCCAATGCGGCGGCGGCAAGACGCGAGTTTCGCTTAATGGAATTAAACATTGTCGACCCCTGTCTGACTACACCCTGTGGCGCCGTTTGCGGTGTGGCGCCTCGTTGACGCCATCCAGTACAGGTCAAGCGTTTCGGGACGTTTGCACGAAATCGCCAAAATGGTTTCGTGGGGGTAAGGATTTGTTTCGTTAAGATTTCGTCGCCGCCTTTCGTCGCTGCCCGCGGGTTGCCCAACCTACGTTCTTGACTCGCCGTTTGCGTCGCGGGCAAACTGTTGGTCCAATTAAAAGAAAAACAAACGCATCAGGCAGAAAAGGCCTGTTGCGGCAGGGAGTTTAGAAATGAAGCCATTCTTGAAATGGCTCGCAGCCGCGAGCATTCTCGGTCTCGGTATTTCCGCCCAAACCGCTTTAGCCCAGCAGCCCATCCGTATAGGTGTGCCGACCTCCATCCAGCTCCAGGTCGGGCGCGACACCCAGAATGCAGCGAAGCTGGCGGCCGACGAGATCAACGCCAAGGGCGGCATGCTCGGCCGCAAGCTTGAGATCGTCGTCGCCGACGAGACCGAGAACCCCGAGCAGGGGATCGCCGCGATCAAGAAGCTCACCGCCGACGACAAGGTGGACGTGCTGATCGGCGGCTACACCTCCGGCGTCACGCTGGCGCAATTGCCGCACATCTCCCGCGCCAAGACCATCTATATCGGCGTCGGCGCTGCATCGCCCGCGATCACCGCGAAGGTGAAGGCCGACTACGACAATTACAAATATATTTTCCGGGCCTTCCCGATCAACGCGGCGCACCAGGCCCGCGCGCTTGTCGACTTCATCAACGGCAAGCTCAAGGACGACATGAAGTTCACCAAGATCGCGATCGTCGGCGAGAACGCGAAATGGGTGCAGGATCTGGTGCCGATCCTCAAGAAGGGCGCGATCGAGGGCGGCTCCGACGTGAAGCTCGCCGAATTCTTCGACACCTCGACCTCGGACTTCTCGCCGCTGTTTGCCAAGGTCAAGGACAGCGGCGCGCAATACCTGATCGTGATCCTGTCGCACGCCTCGTCGGACGTGTTCGTCAAGCAGTGGCATGACGCGCAGGTTCCGATTCCGATCGGCGGCATCGACGTCAAGAGTCAGGACGCCGACTTCTTCACCCGCGTCGGCGGCAAGGCCAACAGCGAAACGGTGGGCATGTTCGCGATCCGTGCGCCGCTGACGCCGAAGACCATTCCGTTCTGGGATGAGTTCGTCAAACGCTACGGCACCGCGCCTGTCTACACCGGCATCGGCGCCTATGACGCGGTCTACGTCTATGCCGACGCGGTTGCCCGCGCCAAGTCGACTGAAGCCGACGCCGTCATCAAGGAGCTCGAGAAGACCGACCATGTCGGCATCGCCGGCAAGCTGGTGTTCGATGAGCTGCATGACGTCAAGACCGGCCCCGGCCTGCAGAATCTGCTGTTCGTGCAGTGGCAGCCGAATGGCGAGCGCGTCGTGGTCTGGCCAAAGGAATCGGCCACCGGCAAGATGATCGCTCCGCCCTGGATGAGCAACTGATCGCGTCTGTTCTCGCTGGTCGATCGGCCCACCTGGTGTGGCCGGTCGACCAGGGCTTCGGTTCTGATTGGATCAGAACCGAAGCCCTGGACTCTTATTTTGACGCGTTTTCTTCACGCGAACCGGTACCCACTTCGCTCGAAAACGCTCCAACGCGGCGACGCGCGCTCTCGCGACCTTCGACAGGGATAGCATGCTTGAAATTCTGATCTATGGCGCGGTGTCGAGCGCGATCTATGCCATGCTCGCGGTCGGCTTTACGCTGATCTTCGGTGTGGCGCGGATTCTCAACCTCGCGCATGGCGCGTTCTACGCGCTCGGCGCCTATGCGGCCTACGTCTTCACCGGCCTGTTGCATTGGCCGTTGTTCCTCGCAGCACCGCTCGCGGTGCTTTTCGTCGCGCTGTTCGGCGTGTTGATGGAGCGGTTCCTGGTCCGTCCGCTGCGCTATTCGCAGCTTGCGGTGCTGATGATCACGCTCTCGGTGTCGCTCGCGGTCGAGCAGGGGCTGTTCATCACCTTCGGTTCCGAATACCGCAATGTGCCGTCCTTCGTGGCGGACAAGATTTCCATCGGCGGCGTCGACATCGGCGGACAGCGTCTGCTCGCACTGATCGCCGGCGTGCTGGTGCTCCTTCTATTGTGGCTGTTCATCCAGCGCACGCGGCTTGGGGCTGCGATCCTCGCGGTGTCGCAGGATCCGGAGGCGGCGCAATATATGGGCATTCCCACCAACCGCATCTTCTCGGTCGTGATGGCGATCTCGGCCGGCACCGCGGCGCTCGCGGGCGTCCTGGTCTCGCCCTTCCTCACGGTGCAGCCGACCATGGGACTGCTGCCGATGGTGAAGGCGTTCGCCATCGTCATCGTCGGCGGGCTCGGATCGATCCCGGGCAGCATCCTAGCCGCGCTCCTGCTCGGCTATTCCGAGACCATCGTCGCCTACCTCATTTCGTCCTCGTGGACCGAATTGGTGTCGCTGGTCGCTGTGGTCACGACATTGATGATCAAGCCGTCCGGATTGCTCGGCCGGCGGGCGGCGTTCTGATGAAGCAGCTTTCTATCGTCGACCTTTCCGGAGCCGTCGTCGTTGTGGCGTTGCTGGCGCTCGCGCCGGTGCTGCTCAACAGCAACTATTTCACCGGCGTCCTCACCGTCTGTGTGATCTACGCAATCTGGGCGGCGAGCTGGGACTTCATGTCCGGGCTCACCGGCCGCGAGAATTTCGGGCACTCGCTGTTCATCGGCGCCGGCGCCTATACCGCCGGCTTCCTCGCCACCGCCTGGTACGCCAATCCCTGGTACAGCCTGCCGACGGCGGTGGTGGTCGCGGTCGCCTTCAGCCTGATCGTCGGCTTCCCGACGCTGCGGCTGCGCGGGCCATATTTCGCGCTCGCCATGCTGTCGGCCTCCGCCATCATGCAGCGGCTCTGCCTGATCTTCTGGGAGTATAGCGGCGGCGAGGAAGGGCTCTACGGCCTCGATCCGCTGATCCAGTCGCCGCTGTACTACTACTGGTTCGTGCTGGCGATCCTGGTCGCGGCAGTCGCAATCCTCACCGCGCTGGCGCAATCGCATTGGGGGCTGTTGCTCCGCGCGATCCGCGGCGATGAGGCGACCTGCCAGGCCGCCGGCATCAACGTCACCTTCTACAAGATCGCCTCGCTGACGATCAGCGCGGCCTTCGCCGGCCTCGGCGGCGCGCTCTACGCGCATTACCAGTTGCAGGTCAGCCCGCCGTTGTTCTCCGTCGTGGTGTCGATCACGGTGATCATCATGGTCTATGTCGGCGGCATCGGCTCGATCTATGGGCCGGCGCTTGGCGCAATCATGCTGACGCTGTTGACCGAGCTCCTGCGCTCGTTCGGCGAATACCGGCTATGGGTCTATACGCTGACCTTGATGCTGATCCTGTTCTTCCTGCCCAACGGGCTGATCGCACCGCTGTGGCGGCGGCTGACGGAGCGCTTCCGATGAGCGCCATCCTTGAGGTGAAGGACCTCTCCAAGCGCTTCGGCGGCCTCACGGCAACGAAGAACGTCAGCTTCTCGCTCGAGCCAGGCGAGCTCACCGGTATTCTCGGACCGAACGGCGCCGGCAAGACCACGCTGTTCAACCTGCTGACCGGGTTCATCGCCGCCGACACCGGCAGCATCCTGTTCGAAGGGCAGGAGTTGCGGGGATTGGCGCCGCACAAGATCGTCAACCGCGGCGTCGCTCGCACCTTCCAGCTTACGCGTCCCTTCCTCGGTATGACGGTGCTGGAGAACGTCGTGGTCGCCTGCTTGTCGCCGCGGGCACGCGACGCGCACGACAAGGAGGCTCGTGCGCAGGAGCTGCTCGACCAGGTTGGGCTCGGCGTCAAGGCGCGCGAGCCGGTCGAGACGCTGCCCTATGGCGACCTGCGGCGACTGGAGATCGCGCGTGCGCTCGCCACCAAGCCGGACCTCTTGCTGCTCGACGAACCCTTCGCGGGGCTCGGCAGCAGCGAGATCGAGCCGCTGGCGCAACTGATCAAGCGGCTGCACCGCGAGCAGAAGCTTACGATCCTTCTGATCGAGCACAAGCTGCGCGAATTCATGGCGCTGGTCTCGCGTGTGATTGCGATCGATTTCGGCGAGATCATCGCGATCGCACCGCCGGCCGAGATCGTGCGCGACCCGCGCGTGATCGAGGCCTATATCGGGAAAACGGAGGCCGCGCATGCCTCTGCTTGAAGTCGCAGATCTCAGCGTCCGCTACGGCAAGGCGCTGGCCGTCGAGCAGGTCAGCGTCACCGTGGACAAGGGCGAGCTGGTCGGCGTGCTCGGCCCGAACGGCGCCGGCAAGACCACGCTGTTGAAAGCGATCTCCCGCGCGATTCAGTCGACCGGCACGCTGAAATTCAAGGGCGAGACGCTGGAGCGGCTGCCGCCCTATGACGTCGTCGCCCGCGGCATCTGCCACTGCCCGGAAGGGCGGCGGCTGTTCCCCGAATTGTCTGTCCTGAAGAACCTGCAGCTCGGTGCCTATCTCAGGAGCAACAAGGCCGAGATCGCCGAAGACCTCGAACGCGTGTTCGCGCTGTTCCCGGTCCTGAAGGAACGCCGGCAGCAGCAGTCGAGCACGCTGTCGGGCGGCGAGCAGCAGATGGTGGCGATCGGCCGCGCCATGATGGGCCGCCCCGAATTGCTGTTGCTTGACGAGCCTTCGGTCGGCATCGCGCCGCGGCTGAAGGGTCTGATCTTCGACGCCATCGAGAAGATCAGGAAGGACGGCACCGCGATCCTGATCGTCGAGCAGGACGCCACCGCGACCTTGCGTATCGCCGACCGTGTTTACGTGCTCGAGCACGGCCGCACGGTGCGTGAGGGCCGCGCGAGGGACCTCGCCGGCGACGAATATATCCGGCAGGTCTATCTGGGTGTTTGAGCCCGTAGCCCGGGTTACGCTTCGAGACTGGGCAAGAATCTTGGCTGATAGGGCGATGCGTGTACGATTCGGTTATGCCGAATCATAGGTTCAAGACCGGCGTTAGCCGGGATCAGTCGAGTTTTCTTCCGGCGCGTGTTGAAG
>NZ_JBVAPG010000254.1:0-7893 GCF_055413685.1 Bradyrhizobium sp. LeoA1Lang
CCGTCCTAATCTTCGTCACGGTCATGGCGGGTCCAAGCTCCTCTATGAGCGGTGATCTTCGCAATCACCGGACTTACCATGACCGCTTCAGCCTCTCAGCTTTTGCAGAACCTTCCGCACACTACCGCCCACAACCTCGTTGATTATGTGACGTGGCTCATCCCGGCCGACAAGCCGCTTATCGTAGAAGATCACTTCATATCCGTGCAACATCCCTTCCGTACGGCGAACGTAGCCGGCGGCCTCATAAAGTCTTTGAGCCCCTACTTGGATCTTTGTCGTGTCGAGTACTATCCGCTTGAATCCCAGGGCGGCGGCTCGCGTTTCCAATTCACTAAGAATCCTCGTCCCAAGCCCTCGCCGTCGAAAGGCAGGATCGACTCGCATACGCTTCAGCTCTGCGACGTCATCGTCAATAAGCTTCAATCCACCCATGGCAACGAGCTTGGAACCAATATGCGCAACTACGAAGTCTCCGCCTGACGCGATGTATATTTCTCCAATGTTTCGTAAATCATCCTCCCACGCTCCTTCCGGGCCACACACACCAACCGCCTCCGATGCGCGTCTATGCAGATACCACACATCATCAGTATCTCCTGACTCAAATTGACGAAACATCACTTCGTCCTGAGACATCGAACGCCACCTTTGGACCCGTGTCGGATGCCTGCGCCTCTCAGCATCACTACATGTTTTACCTAGCCAAATACCGCCGGCTATCGCGCCGCCGTTAACAGCCGCTGTGAAAGGACAGCCTCAACACTTTCCGAAGCCTCGACTCCGACAATTGGACGACCCGGTTCAACCGTATATTTCAAAGCCGTAGTACGGTGCATCCGGGTAAACTGTTCCAGCGCACAAACACACGAAGCGCGCAGCCTTCGGACTTCTCCACCATAGCGTTCGATGACGGGCGAAATGGTTGCAAACCCAGGAAAGTCCGCTTTCCCTTCCAGCCAACTTGGCGTGGGCTCCGCGCCTTTGTCATCTGGTGACAACCAGCGGAATACCTCGTGAATGCCTCCCTGCGGATAGTATTCGGACAGCCGATACAAATCCCTATAGTATTGCGGCTTCTGCTGAAAGAGTTCTTCGCCGACCAGTAGCACCGAGACCGCCACGACCCGGGCAGAAAACCGACCGCTTGGGCCAAGCCTATTCTTGTAAGGGTTTTTTCCGTAAAACACACGAAATTGGCTAAATAGGTCGGGCGACATATGTTCAAAAAATCGGGCCAGAACATAGTTCGCTGACTCAAGGCGTTCCAAGCATAGCGCAAGACATTGATGAGCGTCCGCGTCAGCCGCATCACGCAATTCAAGTAGAGCTGCGATTGCCAATTTTAGCTCGCTCTCGATGAGTTGATGACCCAAGCAAAAGTCTCGCTCCTCGACCCCGGCGGCGCCAAGGCAATATATGCGAGGATCGCTCTGCACTGGATTCGTCAGGATCATATCTTCATAGGAGAGAACCTCAATGCTAGGCTGTCGCTGGCAGCTTAAGCGGGCGAGACGGCTCAGCGCCTCTCCCACCGTCAACTCCGCCTGCACGGGATCAAGGCCGGCAAACGCCGACATCTGATAAGCACAATTGACGAGATATTGGACGTCTGTCTTAGCGACGGCGAAGTCGGGATCCGGCAACTTCAGCAGCTGTCCATCATGGTCAGCCGATGCAATCATCGCATTAATGCTACTTCCAAGAGCCTTGACCGCTTCATCTGGCCGTTCACTGCCTTTGATCTCGGCAATGAAGTGCGGCAGTTGATCGGCGACAACATTGCTGACAAGCCCAAGCGGCCGTTTCCGTTGCCCGCGATCGAAGCTATCGGACACATGAGAAAATATCTGCCGCGCCCGACGGCGCTGCTGTTCCGGAGTGGAAAAGGACAACTTAGCGACCATAGACGAGCGCTCCCCCACTTCATCGAAAAACAGCTTGCATTTCTGCACTCGACCCATATCTTGCGGCGGGCGAGTAGTCGTGCTTTTCGATTAGATCCGTTTGTTTGTCTGTTATCCTGCTATCGTTGTACGCGACCCGCTCAAGTACATTCTCAGAGAAAAATAGCAACGATACAGCGCCCGAGTTGATAATTCCGGCGTCGGTTAACGAAAGCACGCCATCGTTTGAAATGCGAACGAGGCCTGCCTCCCTTAAGATTTCAAGCTCGCCGAAAAAGTATTCTTCTAGCGATACTCCAAATTCGCGCTCGAAGCGGGAGAGCAGCACTCCGCTGCTTCGCAAGGCAAACATTAATGTTCGGCGCATGAGGTCGTCCTGGGACAGTACAACCCCCTTCCACACTGGTTTCTCGCCGGCTTCGACCCTACGTAGATAGCGATCTAGATCTGCCTCGTTGTAGAACTGGCACTGGCTCATGTAGCCAAATCCACCCACCCCAAACGGGACGAGATTATTGTCGTTCCAGGAATCGTATTTACGGCTTTGTTGAACGGAGTGCGGCTGCGACCTCTTAGTCCAATAGAAAATTGGTCCATAGCGATAACCGAGCTTCGTGAGGATGTGCTCCGCCATGAAGTGCATTATAATGCGCTCCTTGGCCCCGGCGAATTGATAGCGTCCCATAGCCAAATGGCGGGCCACGGGGTCAGTCAATTTAAACATCAACGGGAATACGTTGAACTTCTCTATTCCCATGTCCAACAGCCCGATTATTGAGTCGTACCAGCTCCGAAGCGTTTGCTGCGGCAGGCCATACATGAGGTCAAGCGATAGATTCTCAACGCCCATCTCGTTCAGCAATGTCACGAGTTGTATCACCTCCTCCACACCGTGCCCGCGGTTCAATATACGCAAAATATCCCGATCTAGACTTTGAACGCCCAGTACGAAGCGGTTTACTCCGCCTCTAAGTAGAGTCGAGATGCGATCCGCGGCGTCCGCATGCTTCACAAGCGAGGGATGCAACTCAAAACTTACTTCTGACTTCGACAAATCAAAGCGCTCGTTAACCATGGCAAATAGCGTTTTGAGTTGATGGTTCGTCAAAAATGAGGGAGTGCCCCCTCCAAAAAACGCAGTCTCAACAGCTCTCCCAGCAAGCGCCGCGCCCGACCAAGTCATTTCTTTATTTAAGGCCGCCAAATAGCGTTCCACTCGCTCGGAAGATGGATTGATTTCCTTGGCGAAGTGGCAAAACGTGCAATACTGATTACAGAATGGGATATGAAAATAGAGGTCAATTGACGAGGCGACCTGAGTCAACAATCTTTCGGCATCCAGGTCACCCATTGCCTTGAGAGGAGGATATGTGCCGACGAGATAGTCGTTGTGCGCGTCCAGGTGCAGATTTCGCGATCTCAACATGTCGAGATTGATCTCGTACGAGCGGTCGATCGCAAATTCCAGGGCTTCGGAATAGCTGGGCGCGTTCATCTGTTGGGGACTCCATTAGCTTTCGTGTAGGAAAGCCGCGCTGGCAGCCGCGGCCGTACCACATCAATCTCGTCTTGCTCGTTACTGAAGCGGCGCGTTTCAATCAGCGAGCTGCATTCGCGCCCCACTCGCTGCAGCTCCGTTCGCAGGTCGCGATGCGCTCGGTGGTACACGCAGACGACTACAGATTGTCGACGAGAGGCAGATGTTTTGGCTAATGCGAATGCATGCGATACCGACCGCACTCAACCGTACAGCTATGGCGCTGACTTGTTTGGATCGAGCAAGTTTCATTTGAACTCCTGCGGCGACGACTGGATTGCATGGTCATGCGGATCCTTTTCCGTGTCCCAGCAATCGACGTGCCACCAAAGTCCGCTCGCGCGGGGCTTTTTTGAGGAACGAAAACCATGTGCTTTGCGCTGTATTGTCGGAATAGTTACGCCACAGCGTCGGCTCCCGGACATACGCGTCCTCAACGGGACACGGCCGAAAAACGACAACACGGAGCATCGAGTGACCATGATCGTCTCTCGACAGTGGGTTCTGAGGTGATTGGACAACACCCCGCGTACTCTTCAACGGGAGCCAACGATTGAGCCCTTTGGCGCCGAGGGCGCTCCTGCCTCCTGAGTCGCGGCATACACCGCCAAATTGCCAGGTGGCCGACGATCGCTGGTGCACCGGCGTTTGGCGCGAACGCGCACCATGCGATCAGCTTTCCGGAACCCCATGTCGAGTCGCCCGGAGGGCTTTCACCTCCGGGCGCTCCCAGAACCGTACGTGAACCTCTCGATTCATACGGCTCCCGATGTTCGGCCGTTGCCATGACATAGCTGCCAGTGATGTCAATCGGCCCTTTAATTGCGAGGTGTTGTTAAGCTGCCATTCTTTGTCTCCGGTGGCACGACGGCAGCGATCACTTCGTCGGAGCTGGTCGGGGTTGCGGAGACGGAGTGATCGCGGGTGACGAGAGAATCGTCAGCCGGAATTGGCTGAGGCCCGGCCTCTTTAACGGGTCAACTTGTTCGCGTTGATGTCGCAGCTGGGGTCATGGTCCTTTCCGAGGTAGCGGGCGCCTCATGTTGATGTCCGGATCCGACGCCTCAACGTTTGCAGCGGAGTGCGGACAAGCCGGGGCCAGCCGATTCCCATTTCTTCGTACGGTAGAGCAGGACAGTTGCGGCTTCGTAGAGATAAGTTCGCAGCAGTCGATCGCCCCAGCGTGAGATTCGGCCGTTCTGATCGATCTCGCCGGACTGGTTGCGTCGAGGCGTAAGCCCGAGATAGGCTCCAACGGCCGCCGCAGATCGAAAGCGCGACGGACCGTCGACCGTGTGCCTGAACGTCAGGGCGGTTACGACGCCCACGCCCGGGACCGTCATCAGGCGCGCGTCGTTTCATCCGCTTTTGCGAGCCGCCGAATCTCGTCGTCTATTTACTTTGCTGCCGACAGACCTGATCATGGACCAGCAAGAGAGGATCAACCACGGAACGCAGGTGGTGATCATCACCCAACAAGTCGTTGACCTGCTTCCGAAACTGAAGGCCTATAGCTCTTGGGAACAGCAGGCCGTACTCTTTGACGATGCTGCGGACTTGGTTTTCGATATCCCTTCGGATTGCGACCAGACGAGATCGCGCCACGAGAACGGCCCGGGTCCTTTGGCTCTCTTCGCTCTTGACCTTCACTTCTCGGTACCAGCCGACCCTGACCAGCTCGGCCAGTCCTCGGGCGTCATTCTGATCGCTCTTATTCAAGCGGGTCGAGAGTACGGCATGTGCGTGGCGAGCATCGACACAGACGACAGGAAGGTTAACGCGTCGGAGCTCGTGCCAAAGCCAGCTCGCCATCGCTCCAGTTTCAAAACCGATACGCTCAGCATTTGGCGCACGCTTGCAAAGTAGCTCGGTCAATGCTCCAGGTTCGGACTTGGCCTTGCCTTCGAACGTTACTCGTCCACTTTCGTCGATTACGCAGACTGAAGTTTCCCGTTGTGAGACATCCAACCCGACGTATTGCTTCATGGTAGCGCTCCGAATCGGTTGATTGCGAGTACCCGCCGTCTGCGGGTTGCCCATTCTGCGACAACACGAAGAGAGCCTCGGAAGCCGCGCGTCCTTAGACGTCGCCAAAGTTCAGCCCCGTTTCGGCGGCCGGCAACCCACTGATCGTCGAGCCATGGCAGGTGATGATCGAGCGAACTCTGCCGGGTCCGGAAGACATCATGGCGTTCGCCACGGATCACCTGTCGAACCAGCTTCCTGCTATGGCCAGTCTTGCGTACGATCTGCTTGATCGGTGTTCCGCTTTTCGACAAAGCCAAGATAGTTGCATTGGTCTCTTCGCGGCGAAGATATCCGTCATACTGCAGGCGCTCGGCCGCGGTGAGCAGCTTGGGATCGATCGTGGTCGCGCCGATGACGGTGCGGATCTGGCGCATCGATTTTCGGACGGCGTCAAGGAAGGCCCGACTGGCATTCTCCATCAAATGCCAACGATCGGCGACCTGTACCGCGTGCGGCAGGGCCTTTGCGGCCGCTTCGCCATATCCCCCGCCGCGGACCCGGGCAACGATCGCGATCGTGGGATGACCGGCAAGCCAGGCTTGGGCGGTCGCGGGCTCACGATCTGGCAGCAGGGTAACGATTCGGCGCCTTTCCAGGTTGCAGACGATGCTGGCGTATCGGTGATTGCGCCGCCAGGCCCAATCATCCGTGCCGATGACCTTGAGCGGGTCGGCCGGCGGACGGTGACGGCGTCGGACCACGCGCAGCAGCGTATCCTTACTCACCGGCAACATTAGCCGCTTTGCGAAGCCTGCCGCCGGTCGACCGCCAAGCGCCAGGCCGAGGTGATGAACGATCGAATCCATCCTCGCCGTGGGTCGGGCCGACGGCGCCAGAATCCCCTCGGCGAAGCGCTCAGTGAAGATTTGGCGCCCGCACAGGACGGCGTCGCAGCGGAAGCGGCGAGCGATTACCAGGAGCTGGACGATCCGCCCTGCGAGCGGCAAATCGGTCACGCGTCTTCGATATCGGCTATGGACACGTGGACGGTGATCGCGACGACCTCGTTCAATCGGCTGGCGGCGGCTTGTCCGCACTGCGCTGCAAACGTTGAGGCGTCGGATCCGGACATCAACATGAGGCGCCCGCTACGTCGGGAAGGACCATGACCCCAGCTGCGACATCAACGCGAATAAGTTGACCCGTTAAAGAGGCCGGGCCTCAGGCCAATTCCGGCTGACGATTCTCTCGTCACCCGCGATCACTCCGTCTCCGCAACCCCGACCAGCTCCGACGAAGTGATCGCTGCCGTCGTGCCACTGGAGACAAAGAATGGCAGCTTGACAACACCTCGCAATTAAAGGGCCGATTGACAGCCAGTGAGCGAGGAGAGTCGGATTTGCGCGGCAAAGCCGCTCAAACCAATCTCGTGCCCCTTTGGTCTTGCGACGCAGCCGCTTGAACTTGCGGCGCGCCCAGGGATGACAAAGGCATCGATCCTTTTCAGGGTCGGACGCAACTGCGTCCGATGGAAGGGGCCGTAGTAGTTGATCCAGCCTTGAGTGTACGGATTGTAGGCCTTGGCCAGATCCTGCAGGGACTTGTCGCTGTGATGGTGAAGAGTCCAGCGCCGGATCGTCCGGCTGATGGCCTTCAGCGCTTTTGGACTTACCGCGGGCATGAAGCCGTGCGCGTGGATAGTTCCTTGCCATACCGTCTTTCTTGCTCGGAATGAGAACCCGAGAAAGTCGAACGACTGGTTCGGAAAATCGCCACGCCGGTTCGCATCCTTGCAATAGACCATCTTCGTCTTCTCCGGATGCAGCACCAACTCGCAGGCCGCAAAGTGGTCGGCAAGCGCGCTCCATAACGCCTGCGCCTCGTCGGCGCTCTTGCAGTGACAAATGACGTCATCCGCGTAGCGCTCAAACGGGACGAGGAAAGGTTCTCGCCATCCACATATCGAACGCATGATGCAGAAACAGATTCGCCAGGATGGGCTTACTACTCCCCGTACGCAAAAGGTAACTTGCGTCGCCGACCGACGGGTGGCCGCCTCCAGGGGGCGAAGTCGGTCCGCCACCGGCGGGTGAACCGGTTGGCGCAGGAATCGAGTGGCGAATCACGATTGTGTCATTGGAGACCAGGATTTCTTTGACGAGGAGTCGGACGATACGTTGGCGCTCTGAAACATCTAACGTCTTCGCGGTTGCGCGTAGCCGTGCAAGAAAGCTTGTAATTGTCTCGGCCAGTCGCAGGTATCCACCGCGATCGGCAAGCTGACTCTGAATGGCAGCTAGTACCCGGAATCAGAGCTGAGTGATACGGCAGCCTTTGAACCGCTTTTGGCGGAATCGTTTCTTCGTCCAGGCGAAGGGCTGTGCTTTTTCATTGTAGGCGCGGATGAAGGCATCGATGTGCTCCTGTAGCTGCGTGACGGCGGTGAATGATGCACCGTTCAACGACTGGCCTTGCAGGATG
>NZ_JBVAPG010000255.1:0-7842 GCF_055413685.1 Bradyrhizobium sp. LeoA1Lang
CGGCTGGCAGACCCTCGCCAGCAAGCCCATTGCTCAGCCGGTTGATCTTGCCGCCTGAGCAGATATCATCCGTTCACCGGAGACTCGCGACGGACAAATTCCAACCAAGTTCGCGACGGCACCTGAACATGAGCAAGCGTTGCGGAGATCTTGAGCGGCCGAGACTGTTCTCATCTCAATGACGCACAAGGCAAGGATTCGCTGCCGTCAAGGGAGCTGATCCAATGCTTTTTGGTCCCATTGATTTTGCTCGGATCGCGTACTTTGGAAGCGCCATCTGCGAATGTCGAACTCGCCCAGAAGATCGGCCTATCATCGTCTCCCTGCCTGCGGCGTGTGAAGCGCTTAGAAACGGAAGGGGTTATCGAAGGCTATCGCGCCCTGCTCAGCCGCAACCGGGTTGGTCTCGGTATAACAGTGTTTGTCAGCATTAAGATAGAGGGACATGCGAGCGAGGGCGCTGACGAATTCGTGGCGGCCGTACGCGCTCGATGACTGGAACTTCGTGTTGAATGTGAACCTCGCGAGTACGTTCTTGTTCATGCAGGCGGCGGCACGTCATATGCTGAAGGCAGGCTCGGGCTCGATCGTCAACATATCATCGATCACTGGCGCTCGTGGCGTTCCCGATCGTTGCGCCTATGCGGCGACAAAGGCCGCGGTCAATTCGCTCACGCAGTCAGGCGCGACCGCATGGGCAACGCGAGGCATACGGGTGAATGCGGTCGCTCCCGGTTTCACGAAAACGTCGCTGGTGCAGGTTTTCATCGACAAAGGAAATATCGACCCCGATCACATGATCAATCGCACGCCCATGCACCGCCTCGCTTCACCCGAGAAAATCGCCGCCGCGATCGTGTTTCTGGGTAGCGACGAGAGCAGCTTCATGACCGGTCAGACAATTTATGTCGATGGTGGCTACATGGCCCAATATGGGATTCCATCGTCCTATAAGGATAACCACTGATGAACATCGATAGCGATCAGCGTCTCAGGCATTTGAGGCTGCTTTCGACATCACTGGTCAGTCGAGTATCCGTCGTCGGGTTGATCGCCATCGAACGCCGCGTGCGGTGAGATCGAGAAACGCCTCGCAATCCACTGATTTCAAGAAGAATGGCGGCAGCTTATGCGCGCCGTACTTCCGCTCGCTGAGCGGCATCTCGATGCAGGTTCAAAGCGGGACGAGCAGAATGACGCAGATATGTTAGGGGAGGTGTAACAATGGGAACACTTCGCCCGAGGAGGCCGCTTGCCGTGCCTCGTCGCAAGTGCCAGCTTCGGATCCAAAAGGACCCCCGCATTTTTTGCGCAACTCAAATCGGTTCGAAAAATCGAGCCGAAAATTCGTTAGTCAAGGCAGCGGGATGCAAAATCGAATCGTTCTTCTTTGGTGTCCGCAACAGATTGATTCGCTGGTGGGCCCGGAGGACTCGAACCTGCGACCAGACCGTTATGAGCGCCGGAAAGGTGCTTCGGAGCGCGCAAAACCCCTTATTTTGCAGGCATCTTTATCACGTTCGTTTTCGTTTGTTCGCTCCGTTTCTGTGGCGAAGCTGTGGCGGTAGATCGTCGCTTCGGTTTAGCCGTCATCTTCTCAACGGCGTCGGATAGATAGTCCGGGTGATGGTGACCATATACCTTCAGCAGCGTCTCAACGGACATTCCTAAATACCCGGCGGCCTGCCAGGGATCGGTGCCGTTTTGCATCAACCAGGTTGCGGCGGTGTGGCGCAGCGTGTGAGGCGAGATGTTCTTGCCCAAGTTTGCCAGCTTCACGGCGCGTTTGAAAGCTGTCTTGACCGAGGTCACCGGCTGCCCGTTGAATTCGACAAAATGTCGCTTGATGATGCCGCGGGCATGCCAGCGTCGCAGGTGTGCCAACAGACGAGGCGGGATCGGCATTGGAGGCTGACGTTTGTTCGTTTCCTGCTGACCTTGCCGGCGCCGGTAGTAGACCCCACGCTCCAGATCGACAAATGACCGGCCAATGGCCGCAATCGGTGAAGCGGACGCAATGGCGCCCGCACGCGTTCCGCTATAGAGGCCGATAATGATGAACCGCGCGAGATGGCGCAACGGGCGCTTGTCCGTCTGGACTTTCTGGCCCTTCATGGGACCACGATGCACAGTTTGGATCTCTCGAGCTCGCCAACAGATCCAAAGCAGCTTAGCGGCCTGTTCGCGTGTCAACCACGCATCGCGTGGCGGACCTTTCTTCGGCAGCTTTACCTTGACGAGTCCGCGGTGATATCCCTCATCAGCATGATGTTCAATCGCAGCCCGAAGATCCTCCAGATCACGCCTCGAACCGCCATTGTTTCCACGTTTCTTCACGTACTCGTTGCATTTGGCCTTATTGACGTCGCCCAGCATTAGCGTGCCCCAGAAGTCACACAGCCGCTTCATGCGGGAAACGTACTTTTTGGCATCTGCATTCTCTACGAACAGGTCTGGCCGATCGTCGATGAAGATGGAAAGCACATCCGCGATCGGTATTGAATCTATGTCGCGCTCTTTTCGCTGCGGCGAGTATTTGCCGCTGATGTAGTCTCTGAGCGCTTGCTCAGCCCTTCCAATTTCATGTTCAAGGCATCCTGTGCCTTGGTACTTAGTGCCGTCTCGGATGATCCAGGTGGCCGCGTGAGTGAGCTTTCCGGCCTCGTAGCGGGCTGGTCTGAGGTGGAGACGGGCACCTTTACTTCTACGCGGCATCGGCCACGCATCCTTTCAATCTCATTGAGCGTCGTAAACGCTTTACCAGCAATAATCTCGACCGTAAGTCGCCCCCGCTTGGCCTCTCGTCTCAAGCTGCTTTCCGAAATGCTCCGGTCCGGAAATGCGATTGCGGCCGCCACAGACAGCCTCAGTGGGGTATCAGGTCCTATACTCTCCAAAGATGTTGGCGCTGGTTTTCGCATAAATCATCTCACAAATGATTCAGCCGGGCAACGGCGAAGCTTTGACACGCTTCGTTGACTTCGTAGTCACACATTCCGGAGTATCGAGCGGATCAAGCGGCTGCGACGCTACGCCAGCGCGCGCATTCGTTCAGACCTCGGCGAGGCCATTGAATCGCCCCGCCAGAGAACATTCAGGCGATGAAACCAAGCACGTGCTCCGATTATCCCTGGCGTATTGCCAAGCGGTCTGCGAAAGCTGAATGGTCATGAAGCCTTCGATCAACAGAAGCGCACTGCTGTTCGCGGTTCAACTGCAGCTAAAGGAAGGCTGCCACCTCAAGACGCTGCATGCCGAAAGACCGTATCACTCAGTATAGTTTGGTCGCACGTGGAGAATGCGATCATCTTTTTGTAATCTTCGCGTTCGGCGCTTGTCCGTTGAGGGAGGTGATTGACGATAGTTGAAACGTATCAATTGCCGTGTAGGTCTCGAGTGGATAGGGCCGCGTAGGTCGGCGGATGTGCACGGCACGAATTTCAGGGCAGACAAGTGTCGACGACCGTTAGTGTCGGAGGTGGAAAGGCGCCTCCACCGCGCCTTCGCGCAGCTGCGCTGATCGCAACCGAGAACGAATGCTCTCGCAAATGTGGGGTTGGTAGCGTGCCCCCGCTACCAACGGTCACCCCCCGCTCGAACGTTTCAGCAGCGGTCCCGGCAACGTCAATTCCGACAAGGATGCCTTGATCTCGATTGCGAGTTCGTCGGTCCCCGGCGGCGCATGAACGATGACGGCTTGGACCAGCTGGCGCAGCGTTGCGACGAGCACGGGCTCGTCGAGTTCCGCAGCCTCTGCGGCGACCTCGGCTAGGCGCCTGATGTCGGCGAGATAGCGCTCGATCGCCGCCGGGTGCACGGTGACGATCTCGGAAGCGGCCGCGATCTGTGCGAGCTCGGCCTTGACACGCTTCCGTTCGGCCGCGAGCTCATTGACCTTCGGGTTGTAGGTGTCGAAATCCGCGCCCTTCGCAATGTTCGTGATCAGGCGATCGATCTCGCGGTCGAGCTCGCCGTTGCGGCGCTGCAGATGCTTCTCGCGATCGCCACTCTCCTTGGCCAAGCGCCGGCGCTCGGAGTTGTAGGTGCGGACATATTCGGCGATTGCCTCGGGATTGGCGAGCTCCTCGCGCAAGCCTTCAAACACCAGGGTCTCGATCGCTGGGCGCGAAACCTTGCGGCCGTTGCTGCAGACGCCGCTCTCGCGGAATGCCGAGCACTGCATGCGGTGAGGCTTCCCCTTCCTCTGCGCGCCGATCGCCGACATACCGGCGCCGCAGAATCCACAGCGCAGCAGGCCTGACAAGGGCCGGACAGCCTTGCGCGATTGCGAGGCGCCCTGGTGACTGCGGCCAGCCTTGATCACCTGTGCGGCCTTGAACGTCGCGTCCTCAACGATCGCCAAGTGCGGCGCGTCGACGCTACGATATTGGTCTTTGCGGTTCGGGCGTGGCACGCGCCTTCCGGTGGCAGGATCCTTGATCATGCGGACCTTGTTCCAGACGATGCGGCCCGCATAGAGCTCGTTGATCAGCATACCATGGCCGCGTGCGGCATTGCCGTTGATCGTCGACGCGTTCCAATTGTTGCCGCGGGGCGGTCTGACACCGTCGGCATTGAGGCCCGCGGCGATCTCGCGCGGCGTCTTGCCCTCGACAAACTCGCAGAAGATTCTCCGCACGATCTCGGCTTCGGCCTGGTCGATCTCGAGCTCGCCTGGTTTGCCTGCGATCGCCCGATAGCCGTAGGCGCGGCCCCCGGCGTGGCGGCCGTCGCCGATCACGCTCTCGAGGCCGCGGCGGGTGTGGACGACCAGGTTCTCGAGAAACATCTCGCCCATGAGCGCGCGCAGGGCGCCATCGAGCTTGCCCACCTTGCCGCTCGCCGTGTGGATCGCAATGCCGAGGAAGTCGAGCCGCTTGCGTGCGGTATGCCAATCGCCCTGGTCGCGCGAAATGCGATCGACGTCCTCGGCGACGATGACATCGAAGCGGCGCGCTTCGGCTGCTCGCATCAAGTCCTGGAAGCCGGGACGATTGACGGTCGAGGCGCCGGAGATCTCGCGATCGCAGAAGGTCAGCACGACCGTAAAGCCTTCGCGGGCGCAGAGCTCGCGGCAGGACGCGATCTGATCGTCGACAGATCTATCGTTCTGCCGATCGGACGAGAAGCGGGCGTAAATGGCTGCGCGGATCATTTGCGGTTGCCTCCAGCTCGGCCCGGCGGACGAGCTCGGCCGCATGATCCTGCCTTGCGTGCAGTAATGCAAGGGCGTGCGCAACGGCCAAAGCGGCCGCGCCAGGCCTTTCCGCGGATAACTTGCGCGGCGAGTTAGTCATCGGGAGCCGGGCTCCTGCTCGATCATTTCGACATTGAGCGGTGCCGTGAGGCTTTCGTTGGCGAGCGCCGCGGTGTCGCCGACGACGCGGGCGATCGAGAAGACAGCACATTCCTGCAGCTCGAGGTCAAGGATGGCGGCTATGATGGCGAACACCGTCACCTCATCGTCTCCCTGTTTGCGGCCACCAGCATACGTCGCCCATCGATCAGTGCTTCGCCGGCGAGCTCTGCGACGTCGCCATAGCCGCGGCACACGCCTTTGTTCTGTTACCTATCGGGCGAATGCCGGAAGCGTTGATCATCCGAACATCATGCTCAGGCGAGGCCAAAACGGAATGAACGCTATGAGCTCATCGTACGATCGGATGCGACAGGAAAGGAAAAGGAGGGCAGCCTGCCGGTCGGGTCTTCAACCCGCGTATTTGGGGCGAAAGTCCATCTCGGCCCAAACGAGTCCCTGTCTCGCCATTGATTTCGTTATCATCGGCCGGCACTCGAAGCCGCGCGCAGACTGTTATGAGCGGCAGAATAGCGATCAGCTTCGTTGAATTTCCTACGTTTTCGTTCGATTTCGATCGCGTTCGTTGCGCTTCGTTGATGCCGTTTCTAGTGCGAAACTGGTCCGATTGCACAACTCTCCTTTCGGAGGACGGACCATCGCATCGGGGTCCCTAGTCATCTGGAACGCAAGTTCGTCACATTAGTTGATAGTTCGAATCTCTACAGAGGAGAGTGCGAGTGGCTAATGCAGGTGAGCGAGGCCGGCCGATTGCGCCGTTAATGCTGAATCCGCAGGAGCGGGCGTACTTGGAGAGGCAAGTTCGTCGTCATCGTGTTGCCCGGTCGCTGTCTGAGCGATGCCGCGCGATCCTGCGATGTGCGGATGGCTTGCCAAGCAAGTCTGTAGCTGCGGAACTCGGCCTCCACGAACATACCGTTGGCAAGTGGCGCCGCCGATTCTTGAAGGACCGCTGTGATGGCCTGCTTGACGAGGCCCGCCCTGGCCGCCCTCGCACCATCAACGACGATCAGGTCGCTGCCGTGATCGAGCGGACGTTGCGTACGACGCCGGCCGATGCGACGCACTGGTCGATCCGCTCGATGGCTGCGGAAACCGGCTTTTCCCACACCACGATCCGCCAAATGTGGGCAGCGTTCGGCTTGCAGCCGCACCGCAGCCAGACGTTCAAGCTGTCGAGCGATCCACTGTTCGTCGACAAGGTGCGCGATATCGTCGGCCTTTACCTATCCCCGCCGAACCGAGCCCTTGTCCTCAGCATCGATGAGAAAAGCCAGATTCAGGCACTCGATCGCGAGCAACCGGTCTTGCCGATGATGCCTGGCGTACCGGAACGTCGCACGCACAGCTATGTGCGGCATGGTACGACCTCGCTGTTTGCCGCGCTCGATGTCGCCTCGGGGTTCGTCATCGGCAAATGCTACAAGCGCCACCGCGCAGTCAAGTTCTTGAAGTTTTTAAAAGAAGTCGATGCCCAAGTTCCTGAAGGGCTCGATGTCCATATCGTCATGGATAATTACGCCACCCACAAGACACCCAAGATCAAAGCGTGGCTCGCACGTCGACCTCACTATCATGTTCATTTTACGCCGACGTCCGCGTCATGGATCAATCTGGTCGAGCGCTGGTTCGCTGAACTCACCAGAAAGCAGATCCAGCGAGGTGTCCACACCTCCGTCAGGCAGCTCGAGACCGACATCCGTACCTTCATCGACCTGCACAACAGAAACCCGAAGCCCTTCAAATGGACCAAGTCCGCAGACCAGATTCTGGCCTCGGTCAAACGCTTCTGCCATAAAGCCCAGCAGACCTTATGTGGCGAACTTTAGATTCACGTGACTAGCTGGTCACCTACAAAATCGCTTAAGAAGTTTACCCATTGCAGGCGGCTGCATCGCGCACCTAGAAGGTGTCGGCCTGTTGCGTTGCAGTTCGATTCCTGCGGTCCCGCGGTTTGATTCCGATCGCATTTGCCGCCAACCAGATGCTGGAATTGTCCTGCACTTCCGGCGCCGCAATCTGTCCCTGGCCGGCGCCGAATTGGACAGACAAGTTATTGATTTCATTTGGCATTTTATGACGGCGAAATCTCGGTACCAACACGAATACCAACGTTGGCATTCCAAGAATCTGCGCGGATTGTCAGGGCGTGGCCGGCGGTTCCAGTCGCTTCCGGCCATTTTTAGCCCACGATTTCTCATCCCAAACTAGGATTTCATACGATATGGTGCTGGCTATCGTACCCGTGAACGCGAATTGCGACATCGCATAGCCGGTAGCAGTCGGGTTGTCTCTGAGAACTGATCCCTCGCGCCAATGGCGTACTTCGGCTTCGACCGCACGAGCGAAATCGGAGGATCGGCAGGTTATGGCGCAAACCGGACATTGGAGCCTATGACGGAGCTATGCGGAATTTTGGGTGATGAGGTGATCAGGCGGCGTGGTTTGCCGGCATTTGGATGACCTCGATGCCGTCGTTGAATCTGACACCTGCGATGACCTTCGGCAACTGATTTGTGCCTTTG
>NZ_JBVAPG010000256.1:0-7658 GCF_055413685.1 Bradyrhizobium sp. LeoA1Lang
AGCGGCAGCGAAATAAAACGCGAGACCGCATCAAATGGATGTTCACAACCGACAAAGCCCGCGCCAAACTCCGCCGCGCCTATCCCGCTGCAGCCAAAGAGTCAAAACCACTGTGATGAACCACTAGCTCAGTGTCCGGTCGCCGAGGCGCTGTTCCGCGAGACGCTGCGCCTGCATCCGGCGACGCCGCTCCTGGTGCGTCGCGCACTGCGTGAATTGCGACTCGGCCAACGGCGCATTCCCGCAGGCACCGATCTGTGCATCCCGCTGCTGCATTTCTCGACCTCGGCGCTGCTGCACGAGGCGCCTGATCAGTTCCGCCTGGTGCGGTGGCTGCAACGCTCCGAGCCGATCCGGCCGATGGACATGCTGCAGTTCGGTACCGGCCCACACGTCTGCATCGGCTACCATTTGGCATGGCTGGAACTGGTGCAGTTCTCCATTGCCTTGGCGCTGACCATGCACAAGGCCGGAGTGCGGCCGCGGTTGCTGAGCGACGTCGAAAAAGGCTGGCGCTATTACCCGACCGCACATCCGTCCATGACTATCCGCATCGCATTCTCATGAGCTGGCATTGCAGGCCCCGGCAGCAGCGCCAGCGACGCGCGGCATTACTGCACCAGCGCGCGCTCGGTGCGACGCCGGCAATACTGCCGCGGCTCGGCGTGGCCCTCTCCTGTCAGGTACGAGGACATGAACAACAAGCAGACCGATTCCACGTTACAGGATCGTCGAGCTGGCGTTTCCGCCCTCGGCGCGTTGGACGCGCAGGCGCCCGGTGCATCCGGCAGACTGCTGGCGGAGATCTGGATGCAGGACGGCGCAAAGCGGGTCGAACAGGCGCTGGCCCGTCTTCTCTGCGCCGAAGAGGGTGAGACCGAGCTGATGGCGGCCACGCGCTACGCCACCTTGCAAGGCGGCAAGCGCACCCGCGCCTTGCTCTGTCTGGCTGCCGGCGAACTGGCCGACACGCCGGCGCACACGCTGGACGACGTCGGTGCCGCCATCGAGATGATGCACGCCTGTACCCTGGTCTACGACGACCTGCCCGCGATGGACGATGACGTGCTTCGCCGCGGCCTTCCGACCGTGCACGTCAAGTACGGCGAAGCCACTGCTATCCTGGTCGGTGATGCGCTGCAGGCGCACGCCTTCCTGACCCTGGCGAGCCTGGATGCGCCGCCCGACAAGCGCATCGCGCTCGTGCGCGAACTGGCGCAGGCCGTGTCCGCCGAGGGGGCCGCAGGCGGGCAGGCCATGGATCTGTCGCTGGTTGGAAAGCACGTCGAGCTGGACAGGATCTTGGCGATGCACCGGATGAAGAGCGGAGCGCTCGTGCGCGCCTCCGTTCGCATGGGCGCGCTGTGCGTCGTAGCGGAGGATGCCGCGCACGCTGCGCTGTACCATGCGCTCGATCGCTACAGCGCCTGTTTCGAGCTGGCCTTGCAGGTGATCGACGACATTCTCGACGCGACAGCGGATATCGCGACGCTGGGCAAGACCCCTGGCAAGGATGCGGCGGCGCAGAAGCCGACCTGCGCGTCGATCATGGGGCTGCAGGCAGCGCACCAGTTCGTACCGGATCTGTTGCGCGATGCCGGGGAGGCCATCGCCCCGCTGGGGCCGCGTTCGGAACGGCTGGCGAAGATGCTGCAGCGGGCCGACGCGTATCTGTTCAAGCACGCGCCATGCGCATAAGCGACCGCTCGCATGGAGCAGCCCCTTTGCCGCTGCGATCGGCCGGCGGCAGCGGTGACCTCCGTGTCAACCAACATCCATGCCCTGCACGCGTTGCGACTGTTGGGAAAGGCCGCCGCCGGTACCCGCGCCTACGTCGAGGCCAGTCGCAACCAGCACGGTCTATGGGACAACGAAAAATGGCACGTTTCGTGGCTGTATCCCACCGCTGATGCGGTCGCTGCGCTGGCGCAAGGCAAGCCCCAGTGGCGCGACGAGCGCGCGCTGGCGGCGCTGCTGCAGGCACAGCACAACGATGGCGGCTGGGGCGCCGGTCGCGCATCCACATTCGAGGAAACCGCCTATGCGCTGTTCGCGTTGCCCGCGATGGACGGGAGCGAAGAGCCGGCAGGGCGCCAGCGCATCGCGCGCTCGGTGGCGCGTGCGCTGGAGTGGATGCTCGCCCGCCATGCGGCGCATGCATTGCCGCAGACGCCGCTGTGGATCGGCAAGGAACTGTATTGCCCCACCCGGGTCGTGCGCGTGGCCGAACTCGCCGGGTTGTGGCTGGCGCTTCGTTGGGGGCGGCACGTCCTGGCCGAGGGAGCAGGAGCAGCGCCATGATCCAGACCGAACGCGCGCTGCAGCAGGTGCTGGAGTGGGGGGCGTTCCCTGACCGCCTTCGCCGACGAGCATGCCGTGGAAGGTCAGGGGCGGCCAGTACATCCTGCAGCGCATCCAGG
The DNA here is from genome assembly GCF_055413685.1 of Bradyrhizobium sp. LeoA1Lang. Lineage (NCBI taxonomy): Bacteria > Pseudomonadati > Pseudomonadota > Alphaproteobacteria > Hyphomicrobiales > Nitrobacteraceae > Bradyrhizobium > Bradyrhizobium sp. LeoA1Lang. Next base: position 2,421 of record NZ_JBVAPG010000256.1, read on the forward strand.
CGAGCCTGCGCGACACCAGCGCCCGCACCGGCCGCGGTCCGCAGGACGAAACGCTGATCGTGGCGTTCTATCGCGAACTGGCGCTGCTGTTCTGGCTCGACGATTGCAACGACCTTGGCCTGATCACGCCGGAGCAACTCGCCGCGGTAGAGCAGGTGCTGGGGCAGGGCGAGCCGTGCGCGCTCCCCGGATTCGAGGGCTGCGCGCTTCGCTGGACGCGCTCGCCTACGATCGTCGTGCTCAGCTCCTCGACGATATCCGGTGCTACTGCGCGGCGCTGCGCGCCGGACACGCGCAGGCAGCACGGGCGGAACGCTGGTCCTACGCCGAGTACCTGCACAACGGCATCGATTCGATCGCCGACGTGTTCCGTTGCCTGTCGTTGCTGTGGGGGCTGGACATGGCGACCTTGCGCGCGTCCGGCGTTCGCCAAGTCCTGCGGCTCATCTCCGCGATAGAGCGCTTGCAGAACGATCTGCATGGACACGACAAGGAGAGGTCGGCCGGCGAGGCCGACAACGCGGGGATCCTGCTGCTGCGGCGCTATCCGGCTATGCCTGTGATGGAGTTCCTCAACCGGGTGATGGCGGAAGAACGCTTTCCCGCGCCCTGGGGACCGTTGATCGAGGCCATGGTGGCCATCCGCGCGCAGTACTACCAGACCTCGACGAGCCGCTACCGCAGGGGCGGCCCGATCAGAAGGCTCGACCGGGCGCGACAACCGGATGTTCGTAAGCGCTCAGCCGGGGCCCTATTGAGGCTGGCTTGACGATTTGCGGAATCGCCACGGCATGAGGTCTTCGATCCTGCTATCGGGATGCCGTCGATGATCGCCTCGAGTGTTTCGGCGATGTAGGCAGCCGGGTTGACGTCGTTGAGCTTGCAGGTTTATGCGGCCCGCCGAACTATGCCGAGTCGGGTCGTTTTCCCCAGATTTCTCGCTGACCGGCGTTTGGTCGGTTCGGCATAGTTCGTTCTGTGCCTCCGCTTTCAACAGCGGAGAACAGGAAGATGGAAGTTGAAGAGTACTTGGGCAGAAGCCGGCTGTGCCGGCGTCTCAGAAGCGGGCCGCACGGACGGCTCGTCGAGTGCTACGCCGTTCGTCTCGTCGAAGAGAGGCTCGTTCGGCACGGCGCGTGGCGTTGCCTCAACGTGGTTGGCGGGCTCCTGAGTTGGATCGCGGGCCGTCGCTATAAGCTGGTCGATCTCGATGAGCAGGTCGTTGAGCGGTACCTCCGGCATCGAGGCGGGAGGCAGTCTATCCAACCCGGTGACCGGGCAGCGCTCAAGCGATGGCTGTCGGTGCTGCGCGAGGAAGGCGCGATCGCGCCGTTGGTGCTACCGCCTCTCACCCAGCACGAACGGATCTTCAAGGAGTTCGATGCCTACCTACGATCAGAGCGCGGTTTGGCCCCGAGGTCCATCGTCCGCCATCTCCCGGTCATCCGCAGGTGTTTGCACGAGGTGTGCTCCGGCGGCGTCGCCGCCCTGTGCAAGATCAGCCAAGAGGACGTGATCCGCTACATTGAGCGCCACGCCCAGGATTGGAGCCCGGGAACAGGCAAGGCGATGTGCTGGTCGTTGCGCGCCTTTCTCCGTTACCTCCACCATCGGGGGCTGAACGTGCGCCCGTTGGCGGATTGCGTTCCATCGATGCGACGATGGAAGCTCGCAACTCTGCCGACCTATCTGCCTGCCGCTCAGGTGCGGAAGGCTCTCGACGGTTGCGACCGAGAGACGGTGATGGGACGGCGCGACTACGCCATTCTGTTGTTGCTGGCCAAGCTCGGCCTGCGGGCCAACGAGGTTGCGACGCTCACGCTCGATGATATCGACTGGCGCGCCAGCGAGATACTCGTTCGCGCCAAGGGCCGACAGCGTGCACGGATGCCGATACCGCCAGACGTTGGCGCGGCCATCGTTGCATATCTGCGCAGTGGCCGCCCAAAGTCGTCGTGCCGACGGTTGTTCGTCCGCACACTCGCGCCGCACATCGGGTTTGCTTCCGGATGTGCGATCACCATGATCGCCAAGGCCGCCCTCGATCGGGTTGGAATCGACGGTTGCGCACACCGCGGCGCCCATATCTTCCGACACAGTCTCGCTACCGAGCTTCTCCGATCTGGCGCGACCTTGTCGGAGATCGGACAGTTGCTGCGGCACGAGAACCACGACACCACCCGGATTTACGCGAAGGTCGATATCGATGCGCTGAGAACATTGAAGCCTGCCCTGGCCGGGAGGCGTGCAATGAGCAATCTGCGCGCCGCACTCGATAAGTACCTGAGCATGCGTGGTTTGGATACAAGTACGAGCACCAGACCCGTCGGCTCGCCGACTTCGTCGCCTTCATGGAGAAGCGCAAAGCCAGGAGCATCACGACGAAGCTGGCCATGGAATGGGCAACGCTGCCGCCCGATCGTCATGCATCCTGGGCGCTGCGATTGAGCGACGTGCGCGGGTTCGCGCGCTATGTCGCCAACTTCGATCCGAGAACGCAGGTACCGCCCGTCGGCATGCTGCCCGGATGGAAGCGCGCCAAGCCCTATGTCTACAGCGACGCGGAGATCGATGCGTTGCTGACGGCAGCGCTGGCTCTGCCACCAGCGGGCGGGCTGCGTCGATGGACCTACCATACCCTGTTCGGGCTGATCGCGGTGACGGGCATGCGTATATCCGAGGCGATGGGCCTGGAGCGTGATGACGTCGACCTCGACGCCGGCGTGCTGACGGTCCGGCTGACCAAGTTCGGCAAGTCGCGGCTCGTGCCATTGCATCCGACGACGAGAACCGCGTTGCGCGACTACGCCCACCGGCGCGACGCGATGCTCGGATCACGCTGCGGCTCGACCTTCTTCGTTGCCGAACAGGGAGGCCGCTTGCTGCACCAGTACGTTCATCGCGTCTTCTGGCGATTGTCCCGAGAGATCGGGCTGCGGCGCCCAGGTGATCGTACCGGGCCACGCGTGCACGACTTCCGTCATCGCTTCGCCATCCGGACGCTGCTCGACTGGTATCGCGAAGGCAATGAGCAGCAACTCCCAGTACTCTCCACTTACCTCGGCCACGCCTGCGTGCGTGATACTTATTGGTATCTCTCGGCCTGCCCCGAGTTGATGGAAGAAGCGGCGCGGCGTCTCGATCGGCGGTGGGAGGTGACGCCATGAAGTCCGCCTGCAATGTCGCGACGTTGATCGAGCGCTTCTTCACCGAGCGCCTCATGCGCCAGCGCAATGTTAGCGGCAACACGATCGCCTCCTACAGGGACACGTTCCGGCTGCTGTTCATTCGCACAGGTGCAGCTGCGGAAGCCCCCATCGGCCCTGACGCTCACCGATTTGGACGCAACGTTCATCGGCGCGTTCCTCACTGATCTCGAGGTAAAGCGCGGCGCCAGCGCGAAGACGCGTAACCTGCGTCTGACCGCCATCCGATCCTTCTTCAGGTTCGTGTCCTTCGAGGAACCGGCACACAGTGCGCTGATCCAGCGCGTGCTCGCCATACCGAGCAAGCGCCACGACAAGCGACAGGTGCACTTCCTGACGCGCCCGGAGGTCAAGGCGGTTCTCGCCGCGCCCGATCGAACGACGTGGCTTGGCCGCCGTGATCACACCTTGCTGCTGGTCGCGGCCCAGAAGGGCTTGCGCCTCTCCGAGCTGACTGGCCTTGACCGGGATGCCGTCCACCTCGGGTCTGGCGCACACGTACGATGCGTCGGTAAAGGGCGGAAGGAGCGGACCACTCCGCTGACCACACTCGCACGGTGTGCGCTCCAGGCATGGCTCAAGGAACCGTTGCGGAAAGGAGCAACAGCGTTGTTCCCGAACGTGTACGGGGGCCGGCTCAGTGCCGACAGCGTCCAGTCCCTGCTGGGAAAGCATGTTCGTGTCGCTCACAAGAGTTGCCCGTCTTTGAAGGCCAAGAGCGTGTCGCCGCACGTGCTGAGGCACAGCGCTGCGATGGAACTGCTGCAGGCCGGCGTCGACTGCTCCGTGATCGCGCTGTGGCTCGGTCATGAATCGGTCGAGACGACGCAGACGTACCTGCACGCCCACCTCGCCCTCAAGGAAGCTGCCCTGGCGAAGCTCAAGCCGTACGAGCGCGGCAAGCGAACCCGCTTCCAGCCGAATGACCGCCTGCTCGCCTTTCTGGAGGCGCTCTGAACGACCAGACTATGCCGAATGGAATGGGGCTGCCCTGCAAGCGATCGACGGTGCCAGCGTGACAACGGCGTGCCATACCAACTCCGTTCGGCATAGTTCGGCGGGCGGCATAAACGGCCAAAATGAACGACGTGGATCCACAAGCCTGGCTCGCCGACGTCCTGGCGCGCATCGCCGCACATCCAGCCCAAAAGCTCGAAGCGCTGCTACCCTGGAATTGGCGCGACCAGAACAAGCAAGCCAATCAGGCTGCCTGAGTAACGGCCACGCGGTCCTCACCGGACGTCACCGGATGCGTATTATAGGTCCTGATCTATTGAAGTAGGGGGTGAAAAGGTGCGTCTTTTGAAGCTTTTGTTGGACGGCGAACGAATGCCTCGCCGGGAAGGCGATGTGAGGGGTCCTCCGCAAGAACAGTCACATTTGGATGCTCCAGAAGGGAGCGATGGTCGCCAGGAAGAGGGGGCCCTTCAACGACGCTCTCGAAAGCAGCGCGCCATGGAGTTGCTGCGCTAGCGGACTCCCGAGTGTAAGAGATGCAGAGCGCCGAAACCTTCTTAGGTACGTATAGTTTGCCCGCGCGAATATGGCGAATGAACATTTGGAAGATTTCCTTAAGCGCCGGTACACCGATTTTCCATGCACCAAAAGCAGCGCTCGCGAGCGTAGCGAAGTCACCCGGCCGAATTGCCATGGTTGCATCGTGTTCAGGCGACAATCCTCCCTCGTCGACAAGGAATGCAAGGAATTCCGACCATTCCTGGTCCAAGGTGAGAGTAGGAGGCATCCCTAGCACGGACGGATGAGCACTATCGATCATTGCCACCAAATTGACCCTGAAATGGACCCCGGTTTTGGGACCAGAGGCTAAGTTGGAAAAGGGCCGCTCCGTTTGATAGACGGAGGGCATGATGACGACGAAGACACGACGCAAGATCGATGCGGCGTTGAAGGCAAAGATCGCGCTGGAAGCCGTGCGGGAGCAGGCGACGGTGGCCGATCTGGCCCAGCGCTATGAGGTTCACCCGAACCAGATCTATGCCTGGAAGAAGCAACTGCTGGACCAGGCGGCCCG
>NZ_JBVAPG010000257.1:0-7618 GCF_055413685.1 Bradyrhizobium sp. LeoA1Lang
AGGCGACGATCGCCAAATCGCCCCAGCCCCACCTCCATCGACATAAGACCGCTCTCCACAAGACTGCCTCCCGCCAGGGAATCAGTCTTCGCCGATCTTCGCAACAAAGATGTGTGCATCAAATAGCGGCTTTCCGGGCGTCTCGACTGCCAATGCCCAGCCGGCCGTGATCGGCGGCATGCTGTTTGTCGGCGGCACCGATAGCAAGGTGCGCGCGCTCGACGCCAGGAGCGGCTGCACATTCTGGACGCTGACGACGGACGCGCCAGTACGCACCGCGATCAGCTTCGGTCCGCTCGCCGGGAAGAATGAGTTCGCGATTTTCTTCGGCGACGTGCGCGCCAATGCCTACGCCGTAAATGCAACAACGGGCGCGCTGATCTGGAAGCAGAAGGTGGAAGACCATCCCGCCGCCCGGATTACCGGTACGCCCACTCTGTTTTCCGGCGTCCTCTACGTTCCGGTCTCCTCCATCGAGGAAGCGACGGGATCGCGGGCCTCGTACGAGTGCTGCACGTTTCGCGGCAGCGTGGTGGCCTTGGACGCGGCGACCGGCGGGCCGATCTGGAAGTCGTACACGATCCCGGAAGCGCCACGCCCGACGACCAAGAATGCCGCGGGGGTGCAGCATTACGGTCCCTCTGGTGCCTCGGTCTGGTCCGCGCCAACGATCGACGTGAAGCGCCAGGTGCTGTACGTCGCGACAAGCAACTCCTATTCAAACCCACCGGCAGATACCAGCGACGCTATCCTCGCGTTCGACCTGAAGACCGGCCGGATGTTATGGCATCGGCAGGCGACCCCAAAGGACAGCTATGTTGTGGCCTGCTTCGGCTATGACAAGACCAACTGTCCGGAAGACCCCGGTCCGGACCACGACTTCGGCCAGTCGCCAATCCTGGTGGGCTTGCCGGACGGGCGGCGCATGCTGGTGATCGGGCAGAAGTCCGGGATCGTCCACGCCTTCGATCCCGACAACGAGGGCAAGATCCTCTGGCAAACGCGGGTCGGCAAGGGAGGGCCGCTGGGCGGCAGCGAGTGGGGCTCAGCCGCGGATCAGGAGCGGATCTATGTCGCGAACTCCGACGTGCGGTTTCTTCGCGACGGCACAAGGCGTCTCGATCCGAACGCAGGCGGCGGTCTGTTCGGGCTGAATCTGGCGGACGGCAAGGTCACCATGCAGGTGGCGCCGGTCTCCTGTGGTGACCGCGAGCGATGCAGGCCAGCCCTCTCCGCGGCCGTTAGCGCAATTCCAGGTGTTGTCTTCTCCGGCGGCGTGAGCGGCTATTTGCGCGCCTATGCGACCGACGATGCGCGGCTGCTCTGGGAATTCGACACCGCGCGCGACTATGAGACGGTGAACGGCGTCCCGGCGCATGGCGGCGCCATCGACGGCCCCGGCCCGGTCATCGTGGACGGCATGCTCTATGTCAATTCAGGCTACGCGCAATGGAGCGGCATTCCCGGCAACGTGCTGCTCGCGTTCGAGGTGAGCCGGCCCTGATATGGGACGCGGCGATGGGCTGAGGAAAGCCGATGCAGAAAACATCGTGCGCCGGCCAGAGATCGGGCGCGTTACGAACGTAACAGACTGATGATCCTGTGAAATCGAGCTGAAACTCCGCGCGACCAACATCCCCCTTCGTTGACCCCGGGCATGTGGAAAAGCGGAGACTGTACGATGAGGGCAGAGACCAGCGCCAAGAATTTTTCCGTTGACCCCGCTAGCGCCGAAATCCCGACGCTTACCGTGGCGGAACTTGAAGCGGATACTCACGGTGTGTTCCGCACCTACCGCAAGGAATACCCAGTGGTGCTGCACGAGACTGGCGGATATTTCGTGCTGCGCTTCTCCGATGTTGACCGTCTGAGCAAGGATCCGCGCTTCCTCCCCAGCGGAACGAGCTTTCCCGAGATGCAGGGCTTCAGCAGTGGAACGATATTCGATGCATTCGACTATGGCATGCTGACGGCCGACGGCGATGTGCATCGGCGCCGCCGTGCGCCGTTCTCACGATTATTCGCTGCCCGCGCGATCAATGAGATGCGTCCAAGCATTCGCCGCGCGGCCTCGGACCTCATCGAGGAGTGGTACGGAGATGGCGAAGTCAATTTCTTCGAAGAGTTCGCAGCCAAACTGCCCGCCCGCATCATTGCCGATCTTTTGGGACTCCCGCGCGAGGACATCCCGGAGTTTATGCTGCTGGTCTATGTGGTGTCCAAGGTCTTCCTTCTCGGGCTGAGCCCGGACGAAGTCGTCGAGGTCGAAAAGGCAGGGCAGCGGCTACGCGAGTATGTCGACAAAGTCCTCGACGAACGTCGCCGCAGGCCGCGCGGGGATTTCCTGTCCGCGTTCCTGGCTGCCGCGACCGAAGGGGGTGAAATGTCCCCCGAGGAGATGCTTTACCAAATTTTCCAGCTGATCGTCGGTGGCACCGATACCACCAGGGTCGCGATCGCAGTACAGGTCGATCTTCTGCTTCAGCATCGCGAGCAATGGGAGCAGGTGTGTTGCGATCCGGATCTGGTTTCAGGCGCGGTCGCCGAAGCGATGCGCTTCGAGCCGAGCGTCGGGGGAGCCGCAAGGGTCACGAGCGAGGATGTCGATGTTGGCGGGACTCTCATCCCGGCCGGCCAGCTTGTCACGTTATCGACCATGTCGGCCATGCGTGACGAGATGACCTACGATCGCCCTGATATCTTCGATATTCATCGCACCAACCAGCCACGGCTGCATCCGATCTTCGGCTATGGCGCGCATCGGTGCATCGGCGAGGCGATCGCCCGCGCCGAATTGGAGGAAAGCCTCAGCGCGATCGCTGCCCGCATACCGCAGCTCAACCTGGATGTGCCGCCGAAAATCAGCGGCCATTTCGGAATCCGTCGCGCCGACACCATGCGGCTCTCCTGGAAGCCGTAAAACGGTCGGGCAAAGGTCCGCGCTACAGACGCCGGCGCGACCGCAATTGACTGGATAACCGGCGGCTGCGGTCTGCCAATTCGTCCGTCTCGAGGTCGACGGCGGCGGAGGCCAGGCGATAGCTGCCGATCCTGCCGATGACGTCCGCGGCCGAGACCTGTGGCCGGGCTCCGTTGGAGTCGCGTGGGAGGGATGGGCTTCCGATCGTCCGCCTGGTCGCCGCGTCAACGCAGACTGCCTGGTAAGCCTCCCTCCGCGGCTTGAGGACGATCACACAGTCCCGGTTGGCCGAGTAGGACACGCGGAAGCTCAAGTAAGAGACGGTCATCGTCGGTCCTGTTCACGGGCAAAGTTCCGCCGTTCGCAGACGAGGACGCCTGCGGCCATTGCTTCGCGGGATTGGGAAGGGATTTACGTGTTGGTTTCGCTAGCCCGCAGTGCCAAGGCGTGCGAGCAGAGTGTAGGTCGGGTGCTCATGACCCGACACGTAACGCAAATCCTTGAAAAGTCGCTTCGAAATATCTCTAAAATTGGATGCAATGGCGAGATCGTCGTCGGCCGGGGAGGCTCGCTAGGCTAACCGCGACCGACAAGATGGGCTGCAGAGCGCCAGGCGTGACGCGACAGCGCTTCGAGGCTTCGAACCGTTTCGACGCGAACGAGCGCCGCGTCGGCGGTCAGCGTTCCATTGGCGACCGCGCCCAGCGTCGCGCTGCGGTGGGTGCGCAGCATTTCGCCAAGTTGCGTCGCACAACGCTCGAGCTCGGGCATGGCCTCGTCAGTCGAAACCGCGCGCGGACCGGCCATGACGTCGGCGCCATGTGAGGCTGGCATGACCTGCGGCGATCCGGCGGCGCGGGGCACCGCCACGCCGCGCGCGATCGCGGCCGCGCTTCGCATCGCTTCTGCGCATAGCTCTGCGGCGCGGATGTCCTCCGGTCCGCCACCCACCGAGCCGAAATTGATTCCGCTATTCGCCATTTCCGTCAGTCGAGATGCGTGGTCGAGTGCGTGCAGTGTGCTCGTGAGACGCTGTTGCTCGTCGTCGGTCTCAGGCGGTCCGGTCACATCCGACAGGAATATTTGTGCCTGGCGCAAGGCATCGGCCGCATCCTGCACCGATGCGGCGTCCTTCCCCAGACGGATCGGTTCAGCGCGGCCGGCCAGCGCCGCCTCGATCGAAGCGCATACCGTTGCGAGCGCGCGCGCGATCGTTCGCCGCACCGCTTCCACCGCCACGATCGGGCTCGCAAGCGCGGAAGGATCGAGGCACCGCGTGAGCGGCGAGCCACGCTCGGGCAGAATACGCTCGACCAGTCGCGTGAACCAGTTGACAAACGGCAGCAGCACCACCACGCCGACAACATTATACGCCGTGTGATACCCGGCCAGCAACGTGACGCCATCGACGGTGCTCGAGGCACGCACGAGCAGAGGGATGACGACGGGGAAAAGCACCAGCGCGATAACGGCGGCGATAAGCTTGAAAAGGACATAAGCGATGGCCAGCCGCTTGGCCGTGGTGCTTGCGCCAATCGCGGCCAGGCCGGAACTCGTCGCTGTTCCGATGTTCTGGCCGATGATCAGCGCACAGGCCTGGTCCAGCCCGACCGCACCGGCGAAGTAGGCAGACAACGTGACCGCGACGGCGGCCGTTGACGACTGCATCAGCGCGGTCATCACCAGCCCGACCACGACCAGCACCAGCACGCCGAACAGGCCCGACCACCACCCGGCTTCGGGACTGGCGAGAACGGCAGGCAGGTCCGCCGGGTGCAACCGTTCGGCCAGCCCGCCCATGCCCTGCTGCAGGGTCGTCAACCCAAAAAGCACAAGCCCGAACCCGGCCAAAGCGGCGCCCATCCCGGATATTCGCCCGCGAGCCAGAAGCTTGGTCAACGCGCCAACAAAGATCATCGGCAGTGCCGCGGCGGTGAGCGAGACGCGGACGCCGATGAGCGCGACCAGCCAGCCGGTCCCCGTGGTGCCGACATTCGCCCCGAAGACGAGGCCCAACCCTTGCTGGAACGTCAGCAGGCCCGCGCTGACGAGACCGATCGTCGTCATGGTCGTTGCGCTGGAGGACTGCACCAGAAGCGTGACGATAGCGCCCCAGAAGGAGCCGTGCAGCGGCGTCGCCGCCGCCTTGGCTAGCACCGTGCGCAGGGCGGACCCGGCCAGCGCCTTCAGGCCGTCCGTCATCACGGTCATGCCCAGCAGGAAGAGGCCGACGCCGCCGAGTGTTGAGATGGCCATAGACATGCGGGCTCCTGACGATCAGGCCAGCTCCCGCACTCTAGCGCAGTTGGCGCGCGAAGGCAGCCGACAAGGCCCGCAATGTGCAACCGGCGCGCCGGTGCCCTGTTTCTCGCGGCTACGCAGCAAAGTCTGTGCTTTTCCAAAACACCTGACGTCTGTGAGTGAACCAAGGATTCGAATATCTGCGGAAGAAGACGGACGACGAGCGGCGACGGCTCCGGAGATGGACCTGAGGCGCGGAACACGATGCCGAACGTCCACCGTGGACAAGAGGCTGCGCCAAGCATTGTGGCGCACGTCGGGAGAGGGGCCCGGTATTCGCTGTGGCGCTCGGGGGGCGGTTCAACGCTGGGTGGACTTCGCTTCCTCGTCGTGAACGATTTTAGCCAGACCGTAGGCTAGTATTGCATCGTCGTTTCTTCCTAATTTTTTCAAGATAACACCGAGCGAGTGCCAGCGCGTGGCCTCCCGTGGCTCGAGGATGATCGCCCTCAACATGCAATTCAGGGCGGCATGAGTTTGGCCATCTTCGTCCAAGCGGACGGCGCGTTCTGCCTGTCCGGAATGAAAGTAAGGGTATAGATAGCACAATCTGTCGAAGCACTCGCGTGCCGAACCAGCCTTGCCTTGTTCGAAGGCCCGATTGATGAAGTCGTCGATCTCGTCAGCGCAAATGCTGCGATACAAACCGCGCAGGGCAGACTCGGCTTCGTCTGGATCAAATTTGCCGACGGCTCGAAATAAATCGACCGCCTCCCGTGACATATCCTCAGATCCTATTTGTGCATACTTTTGATTGTACTGAGCAGAGATCGCCTCCAAACGCTCAATATCGCCGATCTCTTCCGACGAACTTTCGGAGAAAGTGATCTGCCCATTCCGCGACGGAGCTTGCTTGCAGAGCAACTGGATCACCGCGTTCTTCATCGCGAGATCTCTGGAAGAGCCGATAGATTCCAGGAACTCTGCAAGACTGGGAGCGTTTTCGATCTCGTCCGGCTGAAATAGTTCGACCCGGCTAAACATATAAGCGTCGTCGCGAAGCAGCGTTGGCCCAGCAATGGGAGCCAGAGTTTCTGAAATCCGCGCCCATCCATCCGGCAAGGGATGCTCTCTGATTCCGAATTCCGTGACGAGATGCTGCAGGCATGTAGGTACCAGTGCCCGTTCATCGAGCATGCGGTCTTTCCAATCCGCCGTCTTGCCACTCAAAAGGCAGCAAGCGGTCGCGCACATCGTGAAATCTGACGTATATTTGAACGTGAGGAATTGGCCACTCCATATTCGAAAGAGCCTTCCGAATCCGCCTGCGTCGGCCCTGATCTCTTCAAGACGCGTCAATTTCGTAACGAACTGCAATTCGTCCTGAACCTGGAATTCGTGAAAGACCGAAACGACGGTGCTGAGCATTGGATGAAGGGCCATTTGCCCGAGCAACCACGCATCGTAGGAATCGGCACTCAACACTTGGTCAATTTCACTTTCCGCTCGGTCGAGAAGCAGCGAAAGATCGTCGGTCAACTCGGGTCGAACCGCCGGTTTGTCGAGATTGAATTCCTTGAACTGCGCGCGCGTCCATTCCGACGCACTCGACGGCGCGTGCTCGAGGAAGAAGTCAGCCAGGTCGGAGTCATCGTGAACGCAGCGGCGAGCCCTGAGTAACCAAATCATCGCCTGTATGGCCACCAGCCGGTCGACGATCACGCCTTTGATCTGAAGATCGATGACGTATTGAATTGCCGCATCGATACCGCCTGGGCTCTTCACGAGCCACAGGGCGGCTCTGACAACCTTCAGAATCATCGCCGATTGCGGACTTTCTCCCAATTGAAGATTCCAGCTCAGGTACCATGAGTTCAGGTGCCGTTCGAGCGAAACGTTTCCCGACGGTTCAAACACGCCAGCGGGTGGGGCAGTCGGCGGCCAGTCCAAAGTATTATAGATGATGGGATCACCTGATGCGATCGGCTCGCGCGATGCTTCCGGATCAATGTGGTCCAGCGCTGCCAGCAGCATCTTGAGGAATGCCAGTCGCGGAAGAATTGCCGAATTGAGAACCTCAGATGCTCTTGTGGAGTGATTGGCGAGGATTCCAAAAGCTCTCATTTGCCCAAAGAGGCTCTGGGCTATGTGCAGGATGGGCGAGCCGCGAAGTTGCACCATCGCTTACTCCTTCGCTTTCTTCCCGAATGCCTTTCCGACAACCGGAATCAATGCAAGCAGGTCCCGGCGTATGTCCCAGAGCGCCCGAAGGAGGATCGTGAGATGCTCCCGAACCGAAATGCCTTCGCTTCGAGAATAGGGGATGCCCCTTAGCATTACAGTTGTCTTTTTGTTTTGAAGTGCGCGCGCTGGGCGGCGGCCTGGTGAGCTCTACGCCAAAGTGACCATGCGATGATGTGTGCGGGTTGGATTCGCTTTCGAGCGAGTCTGATGGCG
>NZ_JBVAPG010000258.1:0-7572 GCF_055413685.1 Bradyrhizobium sp. LeoA1Lang
ACCAGCCGGTGTGATATCTCTCGTCATGGCGTTGCTCTCCTTTGTGGAATCAGCACCCCGAGCCTACCGGCTCAAGGTGGGCAACGCCGACCTCTTCAGTAATTCAACAGAACCCGGGACATCCCCGAGAAACGCACCTGAATGGTACGTCGATTGTTTCGAATGGAGTCCAGCAGAACCCAGTATTGATCCGCTTTGTCAGTGTTCTCTTGCGAGCCTAGCCAGCTATGAAAGAGGTTCAGGCGATAAGTTCGCTGTGCTTTCGAGAAATCCCGATTGGAGGCGTCGTGCGCAGCAACCTTATCTCGAATGAGATCATATTTTTCTGCCAGTGATTCGATCTCTTCGAGAGTAAGTATTTTCGATGTGCCCTTGCGGTCTGGAACTCGTGCGCTTTCCCTTTCCATATCGAGGTGGGTAAGGGAGCGAAGTGTCATTTCAATTACGCTGCTCTTACCGGCGCCCCACTCGCCAATAAGTGCGATTACGAAACCGTCCTGAGCCACAACAAGCCCGTCAATCGCTCGAGCTAGGGCGAGTGAAAATTCGGATCTTCCGAGAACGTCTTCGCGTGGACGAAATATTGGACGGTCACTATGCTTCATCTTCAATAGTCTCTAGAGCCAACCGCGATGACACGCATCGGAGGTTCTTTGACGTTGGTGCAACTTATAATGCCTAGTAGACTATCGCTCGGTGAGCAAGGGGATGCTGAGGTCTTGCCGGAATATTGGCTCATGGCGGCCCCAAGGTCGAGCGGCTGAAAGTGCCCGAATGCTTTGCTTGGGCTTTAATCGAAATAGGGAGCGCCGACCTGGCCAAATGGCTACGATGCCGCACCAGGCTGGCTACGAGGCCGGCGGAACGTTGGTTCGCGACGTAGCAGCTTGATTTGCCGTTCGCCGTCGAGCGCGAAACCGGGCGTATGATTGGCCAGCCATCCACGAAACGGCGGACGAAGGCCCGCCGGTTTTGTCTCCCGAATATGCTCTACGAAGGTCGACGGGCCGGCGGCCTATTTCTTCTTCACCCCGACCCGCTCGATTTTCTTGATCGCGAGCGGCGGCCGGCCGGATTTCTCGGCGATCTCGCGGTCCTGCTCGAGGATGTAGCCGCGCGCCGGTTCGTCGCCGTCGAGGCCGCCGAGCAACTCGGCGGGCACGCGCCGGTTGGAGCGTTGCGAGCCGTCTTCATAGAAGACATTGAAAAAGGCGAACTCGCCTTTGGGATTGGTCCCGGGTTTCTTGGCCATGGCGGCTTGTCGTCGATCAGGGCTCCGCTGTCAAAGAAAATAACGGGCGTTGCTGCGACTGCCTGCCCCGCAGCAATGAATGTGAGCTTCCCCCCGCGCTAAGCGAAATCTGCAAATCTTTGCCCACTTTCGACCGCGTTATGCCGTCAGCTTCGGCAGCCATGCATCACCGTCCGACCCAGCGAGCCGGCATGCCCGAGCCCAACATCAGCGCCGCCGCCATCTGGCCACCGCTTCGCCGATTCATCGCCGGTGAACACCGCCTCGGACTGTTCATGGCGCAGCGGCGATGGTCCGCGGCGCTTTACGAATTCTTTCGCTTCGGCGTGAAGCAGGGATGGGCCTGCCTGTTCGGCGGGATTGCGGTCGCGCTGATGATCGGCACCTGGCGGTTCTATCCGGCAGATGCGGCGCTGCCGCGCTACGACTTTCTCTTGCTCTGCATGATCGCCGTCGAGACTGTGCTGCTCGCGACCCGGCTGGAGACTCCAGAGGAGGCGAAGATCATCCTGATCTATCACGTCGTCGGCACGGTGATGGAGATCTTCAAGACGTCGGTCGGCTCCTGGATCTATCCGGAGCCGAGCTTTTTCAGGATTGGCGGCGTGCCGCTCTTCACCGGCTTCATGTATTCCTGCATCGGCAGCTATCTCTGCCGGGTCTGGCGGCTGTTCGATTTCCGTTTTTTTGACCATCCGCGGCGGTTGAGCCTGATCCTGCTCAGCATGGCGATCTACGTCAATTTCTTCAGCCACCATTTCGTGCCTGATGCGCGTTGGCTGTTGTTTGCCGCCGCTGCATGGCTGCTCGGCCGCACCACGGTTGGCTTCAAGGTCTGGCGCGAATACCGCTCGATGCCGCTCCTGCTCGGCCTCCTGCTGGTGTCGCTGTTCATCTGGTTCTCCGAAAATATCGGGACCTTCACCAAAATCTGGCTCTACCCCTCACAGCGACACGGCTGGTCGATGGTCTCCTTCGACAAGCTCGGCTCATGGTTTCTTCTGCTCATTATCAGCTACACGCTGGTGAGCCTGATCAATGCACCGCGCGTAAGCGCGGACGCCGGCAAAGCCACGCCGGCCGAGGGTGAAGCCGCGCCGCCAGCGGTCGGCGTGGCCGTGCCGTCAGAGATGGCTTGACGCTGCTTCCGTGCCTTGCGGCGCGACTCTCGCTGATAGGTGAACTCTCGCTGATTAACTCTTCAGAGTCCTCAGTTGGGACGGTAACCACGTTTCGATATTTCCCCGCAAACCTCGTCGCGGTTACCAACCGTCAGGAATTACGGCCTTTGCTCCTCGTCACATCAGCATGGTGACGAGAGATGGTTATGCCTGTCGGACGATACATCGCCTGGGTTGGCGCATCGCTTCTTGCGTTGTTGTACATCGCTGACTGGTGCGTGCCACAATCGTTAACCGAGGAGGCGAGTGAGCCGGTCGAGTGGCCGGCCATCCGGATTGCTTCGCTCGAGCGGCCACCCGAACTTGTCGTCATGGACACCAGCCTGCCCACCATTGTGCCGCCGCCGACGCTGGCCGAAGCTGTGCCGCCAAGCGAACCGCCGCCGGTGCGCGCGGTCGCCGAAGCGCCTCCGCCTCCGCCGGCGGTCGAGATCGAGAAAAAGGCCAAGAAGGTTGTCAAACGGCAGGCGCCGAAGGTTGCGGCGGTGCAGCCGCCATTACCGCTGGCTCCCGCGGTCGCGCCGGCCAGCCCGGCGCCGCCGGCCGCTCCGGAGATCAAATTGTCCTTCGCGGATATCATGTCCGGGCAACTGGTGAAGAACCTGTTCAACCTGCATTGAAGTCGAGGCTAATCCTGCAAGCCTGGTAGCCCGGGTGGAGCCAACGGGTCGCGCGAACGCGCGCCCGATGACAGGCTCCGCGCAACCCGGGACGGCTGCGTCAATACTCACCGGCGGTCCCGGGTTACGCTGGCGCTCCACCCGGGCTACGGCGCTCTAGCTGCCGGACGCCGCTTTGCCCTGGGTTGGCGCCATGGCGGCGACCGTCTGCGCCACGAGTTGGCCGCGCCCGCGTCGCGGGCCGCCGTCGGTCTGCTGCTGTCCCATCGCCATGATCGCCGTGCCCATCGCGCTCGAGCCCAGCGTGACGATGAAGCCGAACAAGAGCAGCCCGAGCGCAACGCCAGGGCTGTCATCGGCCAGGATCAGGTCACGCAGGTGGCCGGGATTGAGCAGCAGCAGGCCGCCGACCAACAACACCGCAACCAAGACACCGACGGCGAGATTGATCGCAAGCAGCCGAAATAGCGGCGCTCGGAAAACAAGAGACTGGCGCGGCGAAGGCGCCTCTTCCTGCATGTCGCTCATGACGAAATCCTATCGCATTTTCCAGGCGACAGGGACGGCGGCTCAGCCGACAAACCGGCGAATTGAAAAGCCGGAGCCCGGTTCTGACTCATAACCGGCATGGCTCCAGCTTCGTTCCTAAGTCGGGCCCGATCGCGCGCTTGGCGCATCCACGATGCGTCAATCGAGAATCAGGCGACCCACGGGCTTGCTGCCGCCACCCTCGCTTCGGACCACGACAATCTCGCCGCTCGCCGGCGAAACGCCCGTGAGTGCCCGAATATTTGCGCCATGCGTCACGACAAGCAGGATTCCGCTCCCGGTCCATTTGTCGATGACCGCGCGTGCCCCGGCGGTCAGAGCTGTGGTTTGATCGCTGAGCACCACCACGTTGCCGAATGCGGGCTCGACTTCGATCGGCCCCAGTTCCAGCAGCGTTGCAGTGTCAATGCAGCGGCACCAGGGCGAAGAGAGGATTTTCTCGACCGCAATCCCTTCCGACCTGAGCCGCGCACCGATCCTTGCGGCGTCCGCGCGGCCTTTGCTGCTGAGATTGCGCTGCGTGCCGCAGTCATCAATCCTGAACTCGGGCGGGTCGCCTGCGCCACCCGGCGCATCGGCATGCCGCATCAGGGCAACATGCCGGCCTGCGCGC
The DNA here is from genome assembly GCF_055413685.1 of Bradyrhizobium sp. LeoA1Lang. Lineage (NCBI taxonomy): Bacteria > Pseudomonadati > Pseudomonadota > Alphaproteobacteria > Hyphomicrobiales > Nitrobacteraceae > Bradyrhizobium > Bradyrhizobium sp. LeoA1Lang. The sequence goes on from NZ_JBVAPG010000258.1 coordinate 4,216, forward strand.
AGCGCGGTCCAGGCCTCAGCTTCGTCGGAGCTCGCGATATCAGGCGCGGCGCAGAGGGTGAGGAGGATTGTGAAAATGGCAAGGCGGATGCGATCCATGGGGCGAAGCCTGTCAAAAATACGCTATAAGACGCCCGGCGCAGACGGCGCCGACCCACAGTACAAGCGACAGCAGCGCAGTGACCTTTGCGCCACCGGACGCTTCGCCTCCCCAGAGCGAAACTTGTCGCCACGGGCCGGAATGCGCGATCACGACATTGACCAGCGCGGCCACGATCAGAAACAGCTTGGCCTGGAACGCAGGATTGCGCACCACATGCGCCGCGTCGGCGCTGAACAGCAGGAAACCCATACCGATCGCGAGAAGAAAACCGACGCGTGACAAAGGCAGCAGCAATTGTGCCATCGGCTGGATCGGAATCGCGCGTCCCAAGCCGAGCAACCTGACATCGAGGGCCAGGATCGATCCCACCAGCACAACGAAGCCGAGGATGTGCAGGATCTCGACCGCGGGATAAAGCGCGGGTGAGTTGCGCATCAGATGCCCGAGCGCGCTTTCCTGCAAGGCCAGGAAGATCGGCGGGGCCGGATGCTGCTCCACGCTGGCCTACCGCAATTCGAAGCGTTTGCCGTCGAGAATGATGTATTCGATCCGGGCCTCGTCCGGATTGCTGGTGTGGGGATAGCCGAACACGGTGCAGGTCTTGCCCGGCGCGATAAGGTCCGGCGTGATTCCGCGATTTTGCATGCGCGAGGGCGGCGCCAGCACGAAGTGCCAGTGCTTGCCGCCAACCTCCATCTCGATCTCGCAGTGCGGATTCTGGAATGCAGATTTCAGGATTTCGCCGGTGACGGTGAACGCCTTGGAGGTGTCGTAACCGCCCCAACCATGATGGGCCATTGCCGCTGCCGGACTAACGGCAGCCGCCAGCGACAGGAAGAAACGACGGGTGATTGATCTCATAAGCTGCCTCCGCAATGAAGGGCAACACCGAGCCGCGCCGCATCCATATAACGCGGTTCGCGCGACCGCTCAAACGTGCACGGGCGCGTAAGGTGCCGTAGTACGCCGAGGAAACGCCAACCGCGCGCGCCAAGCCGCGCGGCAAAAGGTCTCGTTGGCATTTTGACGGAGGTGAGTTTCGCGGGCATGATCTCGCGTTAAAGGCGTTCGCCGAAGAACGCCGCCTCCTGACCGGCCAACCGTGCACTTGCTAGAATTTCCACGGGGAGAAGAATCTGCCCGTGGGCTGGGTTACGCTATTTGCTCCACCAGCTATGCCGCTCCTTAAGATATCCTTGCTGACGGTCTGGCACGGCTTGATGAGTTCCAGAATTTTGTCCGGCGGCTGATTGGCCTTTTGGGCCTCCGCAACAGCGGCGGATAGATTCGAGCAATATTCCAGCGTCTGCTGCTTTTGGGAGGAAGTTATGTCTTGAGCGAAGGCCGTTGTTGTCAGGGACAGGCTGACGCGTTGTGAGGCTCCCGCCCCGAGGCCGTTTGCGCCAGCAGCCACGCAGAAGATAACCAGCGAGTTGAGCACATAGAACACGGCCTTCTGGAGCAGATTTCGCGTTGTCACCAGGACAAGCAATCCAAACACAAAGCTCAGGCCGAGACCGACCCACGCGCGTGGCATCGAGAAATTCACGGTCAGTGCATTCGTGATCATCATCGTCAGCGCACCCGCGACGCCCGGCGTCAACATCGCTTCCGGCGTGAGAAATTGTGACAGCGGATTGCTCGCAAGGGAATTATTTTGAGAATCTGAGTTGCTCATCCTTATCTCCAAAAATCGGCTTAAAGTAATATGTCCCTAACGTAAGCGATCTCCATAAAAAATGCTACCAGAAGTCGTGTCGGCGACTCACGGGAAGGTCGCTCGCCGCGGGCCACATAGGATGCTAGAACCCCGATCGGTGCGGTTACGCGCCATCTTTTTTGGAGGAAAATTCCGAACCATGCGCTACATCCGCGTTGTCGTCCTTGTAATCGTCCTTGGCATTCCCTCCCTCTCTGCCCCCGCCTATGCCGCCCGCTGCGGCGGTGACTTCCATGCTTTCATTGCCGGCATTTCGCAGGAAGCGGCCTCGGCCGGCATCTCGCAAAACGTGATCTCGCAGGGGCTCGATGGCGTGCAGCAGGATGCGGGCGTGCTTGCCTTCGACCGGCGCCAGCGTGGCACGTTCCGCAAGAGCTTTCAGCAATATGTCGCGACCCGCGTCGGGCCCGGGCGGATCAACACGGGGCGCGCAATGCTACAGCGTCATGCGGCGCTGCTTGCGAGCATCGAACAGAAGTACGGCGTGCCGCGCCAGATCCTGGTCGCGATCTGGGGATTGGAGACCGATTTCGGCAAGGGCGACATGGGCAAGCTGCCGGTGTTCCGCGTGCTCGCCACGCTCGCGCATGATTGCCGCCGCACCGAGCTGTTCCAGAACGAACTGCTCTCGGCGCTGCAGATCGTGCAGCGCGGCGATCTCCGCCTCAACGACATGATCGGCGCCTATGCCGGCGAGATCGGCCAGACCCAATTCCTGCCGTCGTCCTACATCAAATACGGCGTCGACTTCGACGGCAACGGCCATGTCGATCTCCGCCATAGCGTGCCCGACGTGCTCGCCTCCACCGCGAACCTCCTGCACACCAACGGCTTCAAGATGGGCGCATCTTACGAGGAAGGCAGCGCCAATTTCGAAGCGATGCGCGAATGGAACAGAGCGGTCGTGTACCGCAAGACCATCGGCTATTTCGCCGACCAACTCATGGGCCGTTGACGCCGTAGGGTGGGCAAAGCGCAGCTTCGTAGGGTGGGTTAGCGAAGCGTAACCCACCGCCTTTCGCGCGCATGGCCACCGCCGTCATTGCGAGCGCAGCGAAGCAATCCACGTCTCCACAAGCGGCGCTATGGATTGCTTCGCTGCGCTCGCAATGACGATGTGGCTACCTTGCATGCGACAAATCAACCCGACGGGCAAATCACCAAAAGTCTGTCCAGCCCTGCAGCGAAAAACATTCCGCTTTCGCCGTCGGGCAAATCAGTGATTTAACTCCGCGCGTCTCACGGCGGATGAGGGGCGGCTCGCGATCGTCACGAACGTTGCGGTGAGATGCGGTGGACGCGATGGGTGTGACTGACGAGCACGCGCGTCACGGACGGCGAAGTCGTGTGGTCCTGGCGCCCCGACGCTGGCGCTAAGTTTTTCGCGCGAAGAAGTTCGCGCTTGAGATGACGGTGGCAAGAAAGCCCGGTCACCGGCTATTTGATGCACACATCTTTGTTGCGAAGATCGGCGAAGACTGATTCCCTGGCGGGAGGCAGTCTTGTGGAGAGCGGTCTTATGTCGATGGAGGTGG
>NZ_JBVAPG010000259.1:0-7530 GCF_055413685.1 Bradyrhizobium sp. LeoA1Lang
ATCTGACGGTGGTCGATCTGGAGACGGCGACGCCGGTCTGGGCGGCGCTGCCGGCGACGGACCCGGATGTGCGCGCCCTCGGGCTGAGCTCGCGCCATCTCGCTTATGTGATCTACACCTCGGGATCATCCGGCATGCCCAAGGGCGTCATGGTGCATCACGAGGCGGTGACGAACTTTCTGGCGACGATGGCTGAGCGGCCGGGCCTCAACGACCACGACCGGGTGCTCGGCCTGACGTCGTTGTCATTCGACATCGCGATTTTGGAACTGTGGCTGCCGCTGACCCTGGGAGCACGGGTGGTGCTGGCCGATCGCGCGGCGGCGCATGATCCGGGTCGGCTCAAGGCGCTCATCGTGGCGCAGCGCGTGACGGTGATCCAGGCGGTGCCCTCGACCTGGCAGATGCTGCTCGATCACGACGATCCGTCAGGCGAGCTTCTGCCAACAGGCTGCCGCGTCTTGTGCGGCGGCGAGGCGCTGCCGCCGGATCTGGCGCGGCGGCTGGTGCTGCAGGCCGGTGCGGTCTGGAACCTGTATGGTCCGACCGAGACCACGGTTTGGTCGACGCGCCACCGCCTCGATGCAAAGGACGATCGCCCGGTGCTGGGCGGTCCGATCGGCAACACCACGCTCTATATCCTGGACCGCGGCCTCACCGTCGCGCCGATCGGGGTGGTCGGCGAGCTCTATATCGGCGGGGCTGGCGTTGCGCGGGGCTATCTGAACCGGCCCGAGCTGACCGGGAAGCGGTTTGTGGAAGATCCATTCAGCGGCGAGGCCGGCGCACGGATGTACCGCACTGGCGACCTGGCGCGCTGGCGCTCCGACGGCGTGGTCGAGTATGTCGGCCGCGCCGATCACCAGTTGAAAATCCGCGGCCACCGCATCGAACCCGGCGAGATCGAGGCGCGATTGCTGGAACAGCCACATGTGCGCGCGGCGGTAGTGGTGGCGCGCGAGGATGGCGCGGGCGAGCCGCGGCTGGTCGCCTATGTGGTGTGTGCGTCCGAGGCAGGATCGCAGGCGCTGGATGGAAGCGAGCTTGCCGCCATCTTGCGCACGCATCTGAGTGCGCGATTGCCGGACTACATGGTGCCGAGTGCGTTCGTGCAGCTCGAAGCGCTGCCGCTGACGGTGAACGGCAAGCTGGACCGCCTGGCGCTGCCGGCGCCGGACGATGAGGCGTATGCCCGCCGCGCCTATGAGGCGCCGCAGGGCGAGATCGAGACGGCGCTGGCCAAGCTCTGGGCCGAGCTTCTGGGGCTGGAGCGGGTCGGACGCCACGACCACTTCTTCGCGCTGGGCGGCCACTCGCTGCTGGCCGTGCGGCTTCTCAGTCGAGCGCTAGATCTTGGGCTGAAGTTTAGCGCCGCTGATCTTTTCCAAGCTCCTGTTCTGAGGGAACTTGCCTCGAAGGTTGATTTGGAGCCGCACCGCAATACACCTCGAGTACTTTCCGTTTGTGCCACAGGATCGCAACCGCCGCTCTTCTTTGTTCCGACAGGTTTTGGAGATTGCTCCTATGTTCTCACCTTGATGAAAGAAATGGACATAGACTGTCCTGTCTATGCTCTGCCTTGGCCGCCTTTCAATGAAGTTAGTCCACTAACCCTTGAATGGCTGGCCTCGCAACTAATCTTGGCGATTAAAGAGATTCAGCCTCGGGGTCCATATCGCTTCGGTGGATACTCTTCAGGCGGAATCTTGGCTTACGCAATTGCTCAGCGCTTAAAAAGCGTCGACGAAACTGTGTCATTCATGGCTTTCATCGACGTTATGTTGCCTGCAAATCCATTGAGCCGATCGGAAGCCCAAATAGTACTAGAGATGGTCTTAGAAACTCTCGAGTCCTTGGATGACGAGCAGTTTGAAGTGTTGAAGCAGTTTGCTAGACAAAGTTCAGTTGCTCAGTTGCTTAACAAAGCGCAGCAAATTGGAGCGATAACTGCAGATCATGATATCCACAACGACGCTTTGACGTACGAAAGAATAGCCAAATTTCAAAGAGCGCTGCAGTTGTATCAAGTCCCATCCCTGCCGGTTGAAATACATCAGTTTTATGCCGCAGAGCTTTTTCTCGGTCGTCGGGAACGAGCAGCCAAGATTTCAAGAGATACAGAGTCAAGTTCGCCCATGCGGGGTTGGGATCAGGTTTTGAGCGCGGCGGCCATTCATGCTGTGCCAATTCCAGGCAACCACACGACGATGATGAGTGCTCCAGAAAACCGCCGAATTCTGGCGCGATGCTTATCAAAGGCCTTAAACAGTTCACCGATAACACCCACTGCTCCAGTAAACGCTTGAACGTGTGATGATGACGCCCTTACTCCGTGCTAGCTCTCACCTTCCGTCAACTTGCGAACTGCTGACTGAGGGGGGCGACGAGCGTATCGAACTCGACCCGGAAGAACTGGCCAATAAATACGGTTGCCGACCGAGACCCGATAATGGACTACTCGCATTTGGTTCGGCGACGGCGTCCACTATCTCTGAACCCGGTTTTTCCGCCGCGGAGCAGGTCCGTCATAGGCTCTTGCATAGGTTGAAGAACGGAAACTCGGCGGAAATCTATTTGTCGGAAATCTGCAGACTGCGCAGCGAATTCGTTGATCTCTGCGGCCTGAGACAACTTTCCGGACTTGAGACCATTGTTTCTCCGTCTGGAACGGACGCTCACATGCTTGCTGCCAAGCTAGTGGCTGGAAGCACCGCGGCAAAGACGTTGGCAATTATGGTTCAGTCGGAGGAGACCGGGAGTGGAGTCGCGGATGCTTTGGCTGGAACCATGTATTTTCGGTATGCAGGGCCGGATGCCTCGGGAGCTGCAAGTAATCTTGACGATTCTATCGATGTTAGACCTATAACGATCCGCACACAGAACGGCGGCCTCCGATTAATTGCGACCATTGATGACGAACTCGAGGCGATCGTATCCACCGCTGTAACGCGGTACGATCGCATTCTGGTAGTACTGACCGACGTTTCAAAAACCGGAGTGTTAGCTCCCAGTCCGGGTCGGGTGCTGGATCTGAAGCATCGCTGGCCCCATATCATCGAAGTTCTTGTCGATGCAGCTCAGTTCCGGCTGGCACCTAGCACGTTGCTAAGTTATCTCATCGCGGATTGTCTGGTGATTGTCACCGGCTCAAAATTTGTGGGCGGTCCTGCATTTTCTGCAATGCTACTGGTACCGAAGGCTGCGGCATGTCGCCTGATGAAGCAACCGTTGAGTCCCACGATCAGTGCGACTAGCGCGCGCGCGGAGTGGCCGCAACATTGGAATGGCGTCCACTCGCTTCACAATGTCAGTAACTTTGGATTGCTTCTACGGTGGGACGCTGCACTCGTGGAGTTGCGCGCTTTTCGCAAAATTCCAGAGGAGGATGTCCGAAAGGTGGTGCAGGCGTTTTGCAATGCGATTACCTCCTGGATCAACGACGCTCGGCACTTTGAGTTACTAGAACAGCCGGCCTTGCGTCGCCATGCGTCCGTAACGGGTGAGCCCTGGGACCAGATTCAGACGATCTTTCCTTTCCTTCTGTTTCGGATCGGTCAGGGGGGAAGACCAAGGCGGCTGGCCGCGGAAGATACAAAAAAAATTTTCCATCAGATGAGGAGGAACCTGGTCGCGAGAACGGGCTTACCGGAGGGCTACGGGGAAATATCTTCAGTACGTTGTGAACTAGGACAACCGGTTCTCTGCGGCGAACTAGAGGGAGCCCGAGTTGCTGCCTTGCGCCTGTCTCTCAGCACGAGGTTAATCGTGCAGGCCATCGACGCGGGAGATCGAGGTGTCAATCGTCTGGTCGAACGAGGGCTCACTGTGTTGGAAAAAGTGGCTTTCCTCGCCAAAAGCACGCCGACCGCCCTGTGACAACCAAATCCGTATAGATGCTCGTGTCTTGCCTTTGGGCGGGCATCCGTGTCTTCCTTGTTCCCGCACACGTTCCTGCACGAGCGCACGGACCTGAGCCGCTTCAGACCGCGTGCAGCACTCGATGGCCGAGAGCGCTCGACCGCGAACCGAGATCGGCCGAAGTGAGCGAGGCGCAGGAGATTCCGGAGGCGCTACCACCGAACTGATGGATGCGGGTTTCGAGGAGATGGGCCAGTCAATGGGGCAAAGACCTCATCGCGGATCACGCGCAGCGCTACTTGATGAAGATAGGCTTGCAGGACCTGGTCAAGCTCGGTGAACTCCGCAATAGAACGCGATCGAGGAACCGTTTGGGTGGGCGAACCAAGACCGTTTTGCGCCGTTGCCGATAATCGCGATAGGCTTCATGCATAACGCCGGCACAAGGCGAGAAGCAGATGACCTTTGATCCGGCATCGAGAACTGCATCTCAATTTCTCAATTGACTGATATTGCCGACTAAGTTCCGTCAAACGCATTCCGCGCACGTTCCAGCGCCGCTTCCGGCGCGAGCCGCTCGCCGGCCGTTCCGGCACCTGCGAAGGGGCCTCGCTCATCGGTGAGCTTGAAAGCCACCGTTCAGCCATATTGACGATAATCTCGCGGGCATCGATATCCACGCCATTCGCTCGTCGTGGGCAAACGATCGCTATCCCTGAACGGCCTCGGCTCGATGCTCTACTCCCAATCAGCACGCAGCCCCCGTGATTACGCGCCTCGAAATCGCACAGCTAGTGCAAGAATTCCTCCGACAAAGGGGAGATAAATTCCATTTACGGTTCGACTGCCGAACGTCATAGGTTTTTCCGAATTGACAATCTCAGCCTGAAAAAAGCCGCTCGGGTCATTTGTCCTGACTACGACATCTTGAAAATCCAAGAATTCACCAGTTGCTGGCGCATATGATTTGTATACTGCTTCCTTTATTGCGAAGATCAATTTTGGACCGAAGCGACTACTGGACCCCTCCCTGCGCTCTATTTCCGCGGGGGTGCATATGATCGGCAGAAGGTCGGTTCCCAGCGGTTCTTCATCTTCGATGTCCAATCCCAGAGCGAGTACGTTGCTGGAGCATCCGGCAACCGCTCCGCACTCAGAAGAAGAGTGGGAAATGCTCCCGACGACTCCCGAAGGCCAAAGAGGAGCCCCATCTACTCTCGACAAGATCGGAACGGGGGCGAAACCCAGACGACGCAACGCCTCACGAGCGTGATGCCGTCCCCAGGCGAACTCACGCTCACGACGCAGCGAGACGTTCCCCAACGTTTCAGCTTCAGCGGGAAATGTGACGGGAACGGCAGCACCTATCGGTCCGCCGGAAAAAGTTATGTCATACGCCAAAGCTTCGCAGATGACCGCCCCTAACGTCGCAAGCGTTTTCATAACTGGTGCGAGTCCTTGTTATGGTCGATGTGAAGCTGCAAACTTGAACTGGCTTTGCGGTAGCTAGCCTGAGATCGCGGGCAACTCAAGGTCCCGCCACGCGACAACGTGGTCGGTCGCCTAGCGTCAATCAATGAAAAACTGACAGACAGCTTCCCTGCAGCCGGCCATGAGTACGAATGTCCGCTCTCGTGGCCAAATTGGAACCATTTCTCAATCTGAGGTCTTTTGATCTTGAACTCGAACCAGACGCCACTCGAACTGTCAATTTGAAGTCAGATGCCGCGCCGTCAACTATTCCAGCCGCTAGAAATCTGCTTCCGGAGTGCTTAAGAAGAGCTTGCCGTTGACTGTGATGGTTGTTGCGAAGATGAAGCTAGAGATATTCTCCTTGCGGGACCGACCGGATCTGATCCCCTTGGTTTTTTCGAAGGCTTTGGATGGTGTGTGGCCCGAGTTCATGCGTCACGACGCGACGGCAAAGCTCTATTTTGGCGGATCTGTATTCTTCGACTACCTGGACTACGCCTTTGTAGGACTTGTCGATGGCGAGGTCGTCGGACGCGCATTCGGTGTTCCATTTGCTTTCAACATCGAGGGCCGCACCGAACTGCCAGACGGCGGCTGGGACCAGGCTATACGCTGGGCTCATGAAGACAGGCTTATAGGGCGTACGCCTACGACGATGAGCGCACTAGAAATAGCGCTTGTCACCAAAGCGAGAGGCGCTGGCAATGCGCTGGCGATGCTGGATGCGTTGAAGGCATGCGCGAAGAAGTTGGGCTTTGCAGAAGTGTTTGCCCCTGTCCGGCCCAGCCAAAAGCAACTCGGCTCGCGGATGCCGATGCGCGAGTATATCAAGTTGCAGCGTGCCGATGGTTTGCCTATGGACGCGTGGTTGCGAACACACGTAAGTGCCGGAGGCAGAATAGTGAAGATCGCCCCTTATTCTATGACCATCGTTGGAACTATCGCGGAGTGGTCACAATGGACAGGGGCGGCGTTCGAACATTCGGGCACGACAGAGGTCGAGGGCGCATTGGTGCCAGTGATTGTGTCGGTTGAACAGAATTATGGAATTTACGTGGAACCGAATGTGTGGGTCCAACACTCGTTATGATAGCCACATCCCTCTCTGAACAAGGATCGGGCATCGGCGAACGGCGCCAGCCACGGTCGCCGCCAGTTGTGCAACGCGTGAGGACGATGTTGGCCGCCTCGCAGTAGGCTTTCAGCGTCTGGTTCATGAACACGGTATCATTGTCAGTATCGAGGCCGAGCAGCGCAAAAAGGCAATTGTTTGCGCAATTCCGTCAGCACCGTGCTCAACAGCGTCTGTGCCGCACGATTAAAGGAGCGCACCCGTCAAAGGAGCACGAGCGCGTTGTGTTCTGCCTCCGGGGTGGCTGGTCTCGCACGAGGAGGGCGAGCATGCCCGGTTACGCACGGTCGTGGCGCCGGCCTTCAGCAACCGCAGGGTGAAGCTGCTCGCGCAGCAGGTCGAGGCGATCGCCGCGCAGTTGTTCGAGACCGCTGCGCGCGGCGCGAGCGATCTGCGCCAGGACGCCGCGCCAGTCGCGGTCGCCCTCCGGCTGTACCGCTTCCTGCAGCGGATTGAGATGGACGATGAGTCCATCGGCCTCCAGCGCGTGTGGACGCCCCCGTTGGTGCAAGGAGAATCTTTTCGAAGAGCGCAGAGCGTGGTCGGGTGCTGACATGTGTCCGGCCTCTGATGCGGCTGTCATATGCCGCCGGCCCGTATGGGAGTTCGCGGAACGGGTCCAACTCAACCTCGCGCGCTCGAAGCACGTATCCATGATCTGGTTTTCCCGATCCTGTCTCTTTGACCGTAGCGCCATACTCTCCGTTCGACCTTCTCACACTTGGGTAGTCCGCTCGAGGAGCGGACTACCTCGCTGCCAACGCCGGCGTCCGGTAAATGCCGCCCCTGGCCATCAACGCCCATACGATGCGCGCCGTCTTGTTGGCCAAGGCGACGATCACCAGCATGGGCGGCTTGCGCTCAAGCATCCGCGAGAGCCAAGGATCCGCCATCGATCCCTTTCGCATGGCCCAGCGCACGGTGGCGCTGGCCCCGATGATCGTGAGCGTCACGAGAGGATCGCCGTGCCCGGCCTTGACTTGCGCGGAATGCTTTGGATTGCCCGATCGGGGTGATTGACGCTGCCGCTGGGCGATGATTGGGTGCTCCCCTCTGAAGGGACCTCT